>JASFSF010000101.1:0-7480 GCA_050114555.1 Ignavibacteria bacterium | reverse complement strand
ATAATATTAGTTCAATGGGATTCATGGAATAAGACTAAACACGTTGCATATGAAGAAAAGAAACAATTATAACCAGCAAATGAACATCAAATACAATCATCACGAAGTAATTGATGTTCCAAAGATTGTTGAAGAATGTAAAGAGAAGTGGTTTAACCAATCACTAACAAAAATTAACGGCAGTGTTGCAAGAATAGGTATTGTTGAAGGTGAGTATCACTGGCACAAGCATACAGATGACGATGAGTTTTTCTTTGTTTTAAGCGGAAAGTTGTTTATCGATCTGGAAGATAAAACAATCGAGTTAAATCCAAACCAGGGTACAACAATATCAAAAGGAGTTTTACACCGACCGAGAGCACCGGAAAAGACCGTGATGTTGATGGTTGAAACAGTCTCAATAGATCCCATCGGAGATGATAAAAATTAGCAAATCATATATTCAAATTTTTTTCCATAACGGATAAGGAATGATACAGGAAGAAGAATCACTAAAAAAATATTTAAAACCAACTGAATTTCTTAATTGTGATAATGAAAAAGTAATTTCATTTGTGAATGATATTCTTGGAAATGAGAAAGATAAAAAGAAAGCAATCCTCAAATTATTCTACAAAATAAGAGACAGCATTCCTTATCAATTTGACAGTATTGATATCAGTAAGGAAATTTTTATTGCTAGTAACGTAATAGGAGTAGATGGTTCATTTTGTATACCTAAAGCAGTTTTGCTTGCTACTTCGGCACGTGTGATTGGAATTCCAAGCAGACTTGGATTTGCAGATGTTAAGAATCATCTTGCTACTGAAAAGGTACTTAAAAAAATGCAAACCGATCTTTTCATTTTTCACGGATACGCCGAATTATATTTAAATGACAAATGGCTTAAAGCAACTCCTGCATTTAACAAGGAGCTCTGTCAGAGATTCAATGTTAAACCGTTGGACTTCGATGGAGAAAATGATTCTCTATTTCAGCAGTTTACCGAATCCGGTGATAAATATATGGATTATTTAAAAGACTACGGATCTTTTGCAGATATGCCTTATGAATTGATGCTTACAACTTTTAAAAATGCTTATCCGCATTGGTATGCAGAACTGAAATCCGGCATTATCGAAGAAAGCGATTGATCAAATTACATGTAATACAATTTGTATCACATTGTTAATGACATAATTGCCTTGGCTGTATGAAGTCTGTTCTCAGCTTCGTCAAATACTATTGAAATATCAGAATTATCTAATATCTGATCCGTTACTTCGTGTCCCCTATCGGCAGGTAATGCGTGCATTAGTTTAACATTTTTATCTGCAAGCTTGATTCTTTTATCATCGCAAATCCAGCTCTTGTATTTATCAAGATTCATTTTCATTTCTTTTTTGCATTCTTCTTCATTATCGATATATTCCTGTACACCATAAGCTCCGAATCCACCCCAGTTTTTAGGAACGACAATCTGCGCACCTTCAAATGCTTCATCCATATTATTAACAACTGTAACACTTCCACCACCCGACTTTGCATTTTTTGTTGCACGATCAAGTATATATTTACTTAAAGGAAATTCAGGAGGATTAGCAATTGTAAGATCAATTCCATAACGGGGAAAAAGCAAAGCTTGTGTTTGGGGAACCGACAAAGGTTTTGAATGTGTATCTGCATAAGCCCAGGAAACTGTTACTTTTAATCCCTTCAAATCATTTCCAAAATATTCAAAAATTGTCATCTGGTCGGCAAGTCCCTGGAACGGATGATAAATGTCATCCTGCAATGACATTATAGGTTTGTTTGAATTTGCAGCCATCTCATTGAGATAGTCATTACCTATACCATAAAAACAATTACGTGAAGCAATACCATGACCCATCCTAGATAAAATGATTGCTGTGTCCTTTGGAGATTCACCGTGAGATAATTGCATTTTATCGGCTGTTAAATCGTGTGCATGACCACCAAGCTGAGTCATTCCTGCTTCCATAGAATTTCTTGTACGCGTTGATTGTTCAAAAAAAATCATAAACAAAGTTTTATGCGGAAGATGAAGATGAGGAATTTCATTCTTAAACTGTCCCTTTAATTCAGTAGATGTTTTAAATACAACATCCAATTCCTCTTTAGTCCAGTCATCGCAGGAAAGAAAATGTTTACCTTTAAATTCTTTCATTCACGCATCTCCTTTTTATAGGCCACAGATAAATCTGATTATCACTGATTTGTGTTTTGTTTTCTATCATTTGTAAAAATCTTTCTTTTAATCTCGGGTTTTTTACCAAAATTTAATAATAGACCAACTTCTATAGAAGTTGCTTTCAAATAAATTATAAGCTGAAATTCATGTTCTTCACAGATAGCTTCCGCTGCTTTTAATTCGATTATTACTTTTCCTTCAACTATGAGATCTGCATAATATTCTCCAACCAGATTTTCCTTATAAATCACATCTATTTTCTTTTGTCGTTCACACTGCAATCCATTATTTATTAACTCATTAAATAAAGATGTTTCATAAACCTTTTCTAAAAAACCGTAACCAAGAATATTATACACTTCATAAAAACATTTAATAATTCCCTCTGTTATTTTACTATGAATCATATTATATCTGTAATTATCTTTTAAATCCGTGTCATCCGTGTTCCATCAATTTTAAAAATTTACAACATACATTGCGTAGAATGCCGATGCTTTTACCAAATGTTCTATTGATACTTTTTCATTCGGTGCATGTGCCAGTTCTTCAATACCGGGACCGAAACCAATTACCGGAATTTTATGAATCCCGTTGATAGTCACACCGTTGGTAGAGAATGTCCATTTATCAACAACAGGCTTATCGCCAAAAAGCTCTGTAAATGTATTTACTCCTTTTTGAATTACGGGATGATCTTCCTCGATTTTCCAGGTTGGATAATATTTTTCCATTCCATAATTCAAACCTGTAAATGATGTCTTCTTATAATCTAACAGTTCAACTTTAGCATTCATTCCCTCAACAATTTCATTAATCTGACTTAGTGCCAATTCCTTATCTTCACCCCAGGTTAATCTTCTATCCAAATGTATTTTAGCAAAATCAGCAACTGCACAAAGTGAGGGGCTTGTAGAAACGAATTCGGAAATTGTAATGCTTCCCTTACCTAAAAACGGATCCACAGCAAGCGTTTCATTAAGCTTTTCGATTTCCAGTGCTGCAGTTGAAGCCATATATATCGCATTTTTTCCTCTTTCCGGAGCAGAACCGTGAGCAGACAGTCCATAAAATGAGACTTCAATCTCCATTCTACCTCTGTGTCCCCGGTAGATATTCAAATTTGTTGGTTCCGTAACAATCACACAATCAGGTTTGATTTTTTCTTCTTCAATGATGTACTTCCAGCATAGACCATCACAGTCTTCTTCCATAACAGTTGCTGTTACATAGACCGTCACATCATTTTCAAATCCAACATCTTTTAGTATTCTTCCTGCAGTAATACCTGCAACCGGACCTCCGGTTTGATCGCAGGTTCCCCTTCCTAATACATATCCGTCTTTTATTTCCCCGCTTAAAGGATCGAAATCCCAATCCTCAAGATTTCCCAAATCTACCGTATCAATATGTCCATCAATTGCAATAATCTTTTTTCCCGAGCCCATCTTACCGATAACATTTCCAAGCCCGTCGATTTTTACTTCATCAAAACCAGCATCAACCATCATTTGTTTAATTTCTTTAACCACTTCCTCTTCTTCACCACTAAGTGATTTTATCTTTACTAATTTCGAAAGGTTTTCCGCAGTGTAATCTTTGTATTCATTTGCCTTTTCTAAAATCACTTTTGCTACATCCATAGAAGTTTCCTTTTTATATGATATTAATTTCATTTATGTGTTAAGGAGTTTTTTGTATAAGCGATTCCCCTGTTTTATAGTATTTGAATTATATCTTTCCTCATCAACGTTAATTTTATAATCTTTCAACAATACTGTTCCATTGTTTAATACAGAATGGATGGATCGTTCAATAGCTCCATAAATAAAGTGTCCCCAGAAATTTTCTTTTGTGACAGGTGTGGGTGGAATGTAATCCCAGATTATGAAGTCCGCTCTTTCATTTTCGGCTAATAATGAAAAAGATGGGAAATATTTTTTTACAAATTTAACCTGGTCAAAGAATATTCGTTGTACAAGAGTAAATGACTCTTCAAATGAATTACCGGAATGACGGCTTAATAAAAACAACTGCTTCAATGATTTTGATGGATTTGAATGCATTCCATCTGTTCCCATAATAATTTGAATTGTAGAGGGTATATTAAATGAAGCAAGTCCAACACTGTTATTCATATTTGAATCAGGATTATATGCTATTGCACATTCAAAAGCAGAGACTTTTTTATAATCATCTTCTGTCAGATGAATACCATGTGATAGAATACTTTTATCGTTAAGAAGATCATGATTATTCAGCCTCTCAACAGGTGAAAGATTGAATTGCCTAATACTTTCTTCTCTATCGATTTTATCCTCACACAAATGGATATGAATTCCAAGATCATTCTCTTTCATTAATTCGGAAGCATTGAGCAATGATTCTTCCGAGAGAGTGAAAGATGCATGTAAACCCAACATGGCCTTAATGTTTTCCCTGGTATGATTATTCAGGAAGTCCTTGTTCTCATCTAATCCACTTTTTGCTAATCCCAAACCGTTGCGATCAGTCGTTTCAAAACATAGTACGCCATTTAATCCTGTTTCAGTAAGCACATCAGCAATCTCTTTAAGACTTCCCTTTGAATAATTTGGTGAGGAGTGATGATCAAATATGTATGTAACACCATTCCGGATCGACTCCATTACAGCCATCTGAGCGCAAGCTCTAACCATATCGATATCAAGTTCAACGTCTAATTTCCACCAAAGATTCTTTAGAATATTGTGAAAATTATCCATCTTTCCTTTAAGTGGAAGACCCTTGGCAAGACGTGAATAAAAATGATCGTGAAAATTAATCTGAGGAATTGTGAGCAATCGTCCCTCAACATCTATTATATCGTCACCACCTTTTTTTATTTTTGAAGTTGATTCAATATTCCTGGCGGTAATAGATTTTATGATTCCATCAACTATCTCCAAATCGCCGTAGGTTGGTATAATTGAATTCTTTTTAATCTGGCAAATCCATGTGTTAATAATTTTCATCTTATCAATCGCCAGAATCTATTCTGCCGCCATACCTGTTTTATTATTAAAATCATCTATCAGCTTATCCCACTCTTCAACAGTTGAAAATCTTTCCTGCCAGTAATTTTCATCATACCACTGAGCATCGAGTTCCTCTACTTCTTTACCCTGCTGTTCAATCCATGTAAAGTATTTTAAATTGTGAATTCTTTTTTTATCGCTATAAGATAATTCTAAAAAGTTATCAGTTCCTTGTTTACCCAGAATTGAATTCCAATCGATTATTGCCTGAGTAGAATCATACTTCCCAAGACTTTCATTCATCTCTGCTAGCCTGGAGTTATACATTTCAACCGAATCCGTAAAAATTGTAAAGATGATATCATTTTCATTATACTCGAAATATTTTGCAAGTTTTATAGAAGCAAGCAAATTACATATTGATGATATTCCCAGATACGATAATTTGTTCACTACATTCTTATCCGCTCCAAGATTCGTCAGGGCTTGCTTACCCGCTTCTTCATTAAACAACCTGAGCACACGTAATGTATCTTCGTCATCAATAGTTGCAACAGCATCAGTGTTTTTTACATTATGAATCCACGGTACATGTTTATCACCTATTCCTTCAATCCGATGCCCGCCATATCCATTCAACAAAAGAGTTGGACATTGTAATGCTTCTGTAGCGAGTACTTTTAATTGTGGATAAATTGTACGAAGATAATCACCTGCAGCGATAGTACCTGCTGAACCTGTTGCACTTACATACGCGCTTAATCTTTGCTTACCTTCTTTTATTTGATTGAACAGTGATTCAATAGTATGACCGGTAACTTCATAATGCCAGATGGAATTTCCAAACTGGTCAAACTGGTTAAAGATAAAATACTCATCACTCTCCGCTTCCAGCTCGTGACACTTATCATATATTTCTTTTACATTACTTTCACATCCCGGTGTAGCAAAAACCTCAGCACCTAGTTCCTTCAACCAATCAAATCTTTCCCGGCTCATTTCTTCAGGAAGAATAGCAACCGGATGAACCGATAGGAGCGCCGAATTGAACGTTCCGCCCCTGCAGTAATTCCCTGTCGATGGCCAGACAGCTTTATGATATTCCGGATTGAATCTGCCTGTAACGAGATATGGTGCTAAGCAGCCGTAAGTTGCCCCGACCTTGTGGGCTCCTGTCGGAAAGAACTTTCCTACAAGGCCTACAATTCTTGCATTCACACCGGTAATTTCTTTTGGTATTTCAAGAAAATTTATATCACCGATTCCACCAGTCTTCGCATTATTTCGCCAATTTATTCTGAATAAATTTAACGGATGAATATCCTGCATATCAATTTCGGACAACTTTGATTTTACAGATTCAGGAATGCTCTCCGGATGTTTTAATTGATTGAATGTTGGAAGTAAGATGTTCTGTTCTTTACAGCGTGTTATAGTTTTCTTTAGATATTCTTTGTTTTCAATTTTCCAGTTCCAATAAGCCATACCAACTCCGTTTCAGCTAAATATAATAACAACAGCTACTAATATGAGATTAATAAGATTAATATGGCGAAATTTAATAAATTTAATGCATTCAATCTTTATCAATGATATTTTATTCAGTTCAACTTATGCCCGATATTCTTGCCCTCGTTATCTTAGTTTTGGTCGGAACAATTGCAGGATTTCTTAATGTAACAGCAGGCGGTGGTTCAACGTTAACATTGCCGACACTGATATTTCTTGGACTTGATTCAACTACAGCTAACGGAACAAACAGGATAGCAATTTTGTTGCAAAATGTTTCAGCAGTCCAATCTTTCAAACAGGAGAATTTATTTGATTTTAAAAAAAGTATGATGCTCTCACTATTTACGTTTCCCGGGGCGATTGCAGGCGCTCTTATTGCGGTTGAATTGAATGATGACATTTTCCAGACAATACTCGGTATTGTGATGATAGGAATTATCATCTCGATGACACTGCCAAAGAAAAAGATGAACTCCCGTGATAAAAATTTAGAATCGGGAATCGTAAAATATTTGTCAATGTTATTCATAGGATTTTACGGAGGGTTTATACAAGTTGGTGTCGGTTTTTTGTTGATGGCTTCACTTCAGTGGATAATGAAACTGAACCTGGTTGTTGTAAATATGTACAAAGTATTTATTGTTCTTGTCTACACTATTCCGGCTCTTACAATTTTCATAATTACAGATAATGTACACTGGTTGTTCGGTATATTCCTTGCAATTGGTAATGCATTTGGTGGTTGGTGGGGTGCAAAGATTCAAATCAAAAAAGGAGAAGG
>JASFSF010000100.1:0-7503 GCA_050114555.1 Ignavibacteria bacterium | reverse complement strand
TTTATCATACACAATTATTATTTTGATCCTTTTAATATCACCAAAATTCTCCCCTTGCGATTATTTTTTAATATGGTTAAATAGTTCGGGTAGTTTTTAAGGAATTTTATGAAAAAGATATTTTCGTTTGCAATTCTTTCTGTTTTGGTTTTCATCAGCGAATCTTTCAGTCAAAATACTTATGAATTTTTAAGACTCGATATGAGCGCAAGAGCAGCGGCACTTGGCGGTGCTTTTGTAACATATTCAGACGATGCGGATATTATATTTTATAACCCTGCGGGATTAAATCTTCTTGAAGGAAATCCTGTTTCATTCTCGTTCACAAAACATTTAATGGATATTAATCTTGCAAGTGTTTCATATTCTACCAACCTTTTCAATATCGGACGAGTTGGTGCGGCTATTCAATATATTAATTACGGTAGTTTTGATGAGGCAGATGAGTTTGGTAACAAGACAGGAGAATTCGGTGCAGGTGAATTTGCTGTGCTTGTTGGTTATGCGGGAGAGTTTGAAAACAATTTACATTACGGCGCTAATGCAAAATTTATTTATTCAAGCATTGCGGACAGATCTTCCAATGCAGTTGCAGTCGATCTCGGCATTAATTATGAAATTCCGGATCTCAAACTAAACATTGCGGCTGTTGTGCTAAATCTTGGAACACAAATTTCTTCTTTCATCGACACAAAAGAAGATTTGCCAGTAGATGTAGCAGTTGGAGTTTCAAAGAGATTGGAAAACTTACCATTGCGTTTATCTCTGGACTTCCACAAGCTTACAGAAAAACGAGATGATTTTGTTCAACGATTTAAAGCATTCTCAATTGGAGCAGAGTTTTACCTGAGCAAAGTGTTTTCGCTCAGACTTGGTTACGATAATGAAAAACGTTCCGAGCTTAAGATTGGAACAACTGCAGGTATAGCAGGATTCAACGGCGGACTTGGAATTCACGTGTCAGATTACAGGTTTGACTATGGATACACATCGCTTGGTAAAGTCGGGAGCTTACACAGGATTAGTTTGGTTACTACGTTATGAAATGAAATTATACGTCTCCTTCCTATTCGTTTAGCTTACCGTGAAAGATTAAATTATTTCCATTAGAATCCCGGCCTCGGAAAAACACTTCATTTTCAAAAACCATTCCCTGCCTTACAAAAACATCCCCTGTAGATTGATATAAATAAACAGTGTTTTCACCATTATAGTGTGCCACACCATCTCTCATTCCCAGAAAAATATCTTTTATGTTTCTACCAATCCCGACATTTAAAAATTTAGGTGAATCTGACAATCTTCCAATCTCATCAAAGGAATTTCCATTGTAGCTGAAAAAGTCATAACCTATAATGAAATAGATTTCGGCACCTAATTGTAATAATCCTCCATTTTCAGCATCGGTGCTTTGGGAGCCGGAGTAAATCTCACTTAAACTTTGTCCGTCAAATTCATAAAATTGATACCTGCTCTCTGCAAACTGTTCATTAGTCACACCCAGCATATATAAATTCCCATTACTCGATACTTTAATGTCTGTGAGGGCTGTTCTTATTTGTGGAATATTTATGTTTTCCCAAATTCCCCCATTATAGCGTAAAATTATACCATAGTATTCTTGATTAATAAAATATTGACCTGTAGCATATATACTGGCGGTTGTTCTTGCAAAGATAGCTTCAAATGTAATATCTGTTATTCCATTAAAAGAGTATTTGATATTTTCCTGCCAGTACCCATTCTGATAGTTCCAGATTCTTCCCTGTCGTCCACCGCTCCATACATTGTCTACATCAATGCTTGATACTGATTTTGGTGAAAATATTCTATGGATTAAATCACTTTTCCAATTTTGACCATTATAATGATAAAATATTTTATCTGCATCGCCTGGGCTACAAACCCACAAATCAGCTGGGGAAGTACCGGTCATATCTGTAAAGGGATTAAATGGTAAGAATAGTGTATCAACCGTCCAATCATAATCTCTTCTGCCCGGCTTGGTGTCATTCCCATCAACCGGGTTCTCAGTACAGGTTCCTAATGTGAGTGAAATGGTAAATATTAAAAGTAATAATATGTGCTTCATTTTAATTATTATAAATGTTTGTTTCTATTTTTAAAATTTTCCTTTCTATCTTTTTCTGAACGGACCTTGCATTCTTAATGAATAGCTCATTAGGTTACTGACCTAATCGGGTTATTCGTTATAAGGGATAGTGTTACAGCACTATCCCTAATTATTTGTTTGGCAAATCCTCCTTTATTGTTCATTTAATTTACCATGTATCAATAAATTATTTCCGTTTGTTCTGCCAATGAAAAATACTTCCTTGTCAAAAATTATCCCGTTACGTACAAAAATATTTTCAGATGATTGAAATATGTAAGCGGTGTTCTCACCATTGTAATGTGCAACTCCATCCCTCATCCCAATGAAAACATCTTTTACACTGCGTCCCCAACCAACGTTTAGAAATTTAGAATCATCAGAAAGTCTTCCAACTTTCGAGAAGTTATTTCCATTATAACTGAAAAAATCATATCCAATGATGAAATAAGTTTTATTACTAATTTGGAGCAAACTGCCGTATTCAGCATCTGTGCTTTGAGAACCATTATAAATCTCTGTTAGATTCTCCCCCTCTAATTCATAAAATTTGTAACGACTTTCTGAAAATTGTTCATTAGTTACACCCCACAAATAAATTTTACCATTATCAGACGCTTTTACATCTGCAAAAGCTGTCCTTATTTGGGAGATATTCAATTGTACCCACTCGGTGCCAGTATATCTTAAGATTATACCCCAGTAATCTGGATTAACGAAATATTGCCCAGCAACAAGAATTTTACTGGGTGATATAACTATAATACTCTCAAAAGCGATATCGTAATTTCCGTTAACATTATGTTGATAGTTCTGCTCCCAATTTTGGCCATTGAATTTCCAAATCCTTCCAGTTAGTCCGCTACTCCAAACATTGTTGTGGCTAATACTTGAAATTGATTTAGGAGAAAAAGGTCGTGATACTAAATCACTATTCCAATTTTGTCCATCAAAATGATAGAACGTTTTATCCAAATCCCCTCCTGGCCCACAAGCCCACACATCTGTTGGTGACGTTCCAGTTATATCTGTAAAAGAATTAAATGGTAAGAAAAGTGTATCAACTGTCCATTCATAATCTCTCCTCCCCGGCTTGGTGTTGTTGGTGGGCGGTTCTGTTGTGTTGCAATTAACTGCTATTAAAAGAAGCGATATTAGCCCAATTATTTTTACCACTTTCGTGGCCCCTTCATAAACCAAACTTCATAAATCCATTTAAATATTGCGAAATTAAAAAATGAAAAGCAAGCTACTTTAGGTGGTGCCTTTTCCATTTTCCCTCACGTTAATTTATCTTTTCCCAACTGCAATAAAGGCACCACGATTATTATTTCCAACTATTAAAACTAAGCCATCTTTCATTTTCACGGTTTTAAGAATTGAACTGCTAGGCATATCAGAGTATGATTTCCAGCTAACACCATTGAAATGATGTAATTCTCCAAAATGACCACCAATCATTATATCATTTAATCCACTTCCATCAATACATTCTAGATACGCGTAGTTCACATCCAGTTCCTCCCACTCACCTTCTGAATCCACGTTATTTTTCGAAAACAATCCCGCACCGACAATATAATATTCTCTATCAGCTTCAAACCAGACTTCTTTTATGCTGTACGGAATTCCCTCCGTAGCTAATGGTGTAACTGTATTAGAATTGTTTATTTTTAATATTTGTTTGTCAAAACTTACAGTAAAGTTTGCTGCAGTAATTAAAATTTCGTATTCCCCTTTTATCCTAGAATATTCACCATATATATCATATAGATTTAGATCAGTTCCACTTTCAACCTCTTGCCAGCCTGTACCAAAGTAATGGAAAATTGCCCCATTCCTGCCAACACAATAAATGTTATTTGAGTCAGTTCCCCAAATTTTCAACACCTGACCATTAAATGGAATTTGTTCCATAAAGAATGCTTTCTCTTCCCAATCACTGCCTGTCCATTTTAATAAATTTGCATATGACACAACAAAAATTTCACCATCAAAATTAGCTATACTGAATAGTGGTCCAGGACGTCTAGTTGTTTGATTAAAGTCGTGATAAGGAACTTTTTCCAATAACCACTCATCCCCGTTCCATCGTGCAATACCATATGCTTGTGGATCTGGTATTCCATGAGAATCATTCAGAAATATTTCACCAACAGCCCAAATGTTGTTTTCATTTATGATAATTACATCATAAAGATCACTGGAGCTGTGCTGGCCAAATTCAAATGTTTCCCAGGTGAAATTATGGCTGGTTGTATCTTGCCCATTGCCGTTGTTATAGGGTGGTCCTGTAGTGTTGCAGTTAACTGCGATTAAAAGAAGTGATATTAACCCAATTATTTTTACTACCACCAATGCCCCTATATAAATTTTGAATTTATATGCTCATTCAAACATAATAGAAATTAAAAACGAAAAGCAAGTTCTAAATAAATTCCTCTCTTCTAAAATTAATGGGTTACAAAAACCAGCATATTAGACTAATTATAAACTATTTAATATTTTCATACATCACTCTTTAAACTTTATCAAGGAACTTCAAAGTGAAAAAACTCCGGAGAAGACATTTTATCAAGACAGCTTCCGCTGCTGCAGTCGCATCCGCTGCAGGTCTGGCAGCTTCCTGCAACGAAAAACAGAAAACCAAAACCGTAAACATCAACACAAACAAAAAATATGAATGGAAGATGGTTACATCGTGGCCGCCGAAGTTTCCTATACTCGGGGAGTACGCAGAAAAAATTGCAGAGTGGATAGATAAAGCCTCAGATGGAAGATTGAAAATTCAGGTTTACGGCGGCGGGGAACTTGTGCCTGCCCTGGAGGTTTTTGACTCTGTTTCGTTTGGAGTTGCTGAGATGGGACACAGCGCATCATATTACTGGGCAGGCAAAGCTCCTGCTGCACAGATTTTTGCAAGCGTTCCTTTCGGTATGAATTCAAGACAGAAGAATGCCTGGCTTCACTTCGGCGGAGGACTGGAATTATGGAGAGAGCTGTACGCCGATTTTAATTTATATCCATTTCCCAGCGGTAATACCGGCGAACAAATGGGAGGATGGTTCAATAAAGAGATAAAGACAATAAAAAATCTTGAGGGATTAAAAATTAGAATGCCCGGTTTAGGAGGAAAAGTAATCACAAAAGCCGGTGCAGCTTCGGTGCTTTCACCCGGAGGCGAGCTTTATACAAATCTGGAACGCGGAGTTATTGATGCACTGGAATGGATAGGACCGTACCACGATTATTTAATGGGCTTTCATAGAATTGCTAAATATTACTATTCTCCCGGATGGCACGAACCTGAAACCGTTTTGGAATTAATGGTAAACAAAGATGCCTATAATGAACTGCCTGCAGATCTAAAGGAGATTATAAAAACTGCTGCAGGCGCTTCAGATGTAATGATACTAGCAGCTTTCGATGCAAAAAATGCAGAGTATATGAATAAACTTAAACTCGAAGAGCAGGTTGTCTTTAAAACTTTTCCCGAAGATGTTCTGAACACTTTAAAACATTTTACAGACGAGGTGCTTGATGAAATAGTAAGCAGTGATCCTATGAGCAAAAAAGTTTATGATTCATATTTAAAATTTAAAAATTCTGTATCAAGCTGGACTGATCTGGCAACTAGAAAATAATACAATCACCATTTGCTTTTAGCTGCCAATAAGTTTTGGCAGCCATAGAGCGAGATCGGGAATTAAAATAATCAACATTAATGCAAGCAACTGAATAATCACATAAGGTATCACTCCCCTGTATAACTGGGCAGTCGTCACTTCTTTTGGCGCAACTCCCTTCAAATAGAAAATTGAAAAACCAAACGGCGGTGTAAGAAATGATGTTTGCAAATTCATCGCAATAATAATTCCAATCCATAAAAGATCAAGATGGAAAGCCTGAAATATCGGAACAACAATTGGAACGATAATAAATGTTATCTCGATAAAATCGATAAAGAATCCGCAAACAAAAATGACCAGCATGGAAATTGCCAGAAACTGATATGGTTCCAGGTTTGCAGACATAATTATTTGTGAAAGATATCTGTCACCATGCAGTCCCCTGAAGACCAGACCAAAAGCTGCTGCACCAACCAGTATCATAAAAACCATACTTGTAATCGAAGTTGTTTTTAACATAACCGATTTAAGAGTCGGAAGACTAAACTTTCCTTTAAATATAGTTAATATGGTTGCACCCAGGGCACCAATGGCTGCTGCCTCCGTAGGAGAAGCAATACCTGCAAAAATAGAACCCAGCACGGCTATTACAAGCACAAACGGAAGAACGAAAGCGTTCAGAATTCCCTTAAACTTTTTGCCTCCCTTAAATGCCCTTATCTCATCAACGGGCATTGATGGCAGAGAAGCTGGTATTATAATTGCTTGAATTATGATCCATAATAAAAAAAGCAGGACTAATGCTATACCCGGAATAACTGCGGCTACAAACAGATCACCTACAGGAACATTCATCACACTTCCAAGCATTACCAGTACGATACTGGGAGGAATGATCTGACCGAGTGTTCCGGATGCCATTATTATTCCCGACGATGCTTTTGAATCATATCCTCTTTTCAGCATAACCGGAAGACTAAGAACACCCATTGTTACAACTGTGGCACCAACAATGCCTGTCGATGCACCAAGCATTGCTCCAACTATTAATACCGAGATAGCCAGTCCGCCTCTCAACTTGCCGAATAACAGTGCCATTGTTTCCAGCAGTTCTTCGGCAATGCCGGACTTCTCAAGAATCACTCCCATAAAAATGAACAAAGGGACAGCAAGAAGAACATAGTTAGACATAATTCCCCATATCCTTAACGGAAGTAAACTGAAAAAATCAGTTCCGAAGACAATTAATCCGAATATGGTCGACACACCGCCAAGTGTATATGCCACAGGGAAACCTGAAAGCAAGCAAATCAGAATTGTTAAAAAGAAAAGAACAGGAAGAGCATCCATATAATACTTAGCTCTCTTTAATCTTTATGAGTGATTTAAATGCCAGAGCAATTCCCTGAAGCAGCATTAGAAAAAATGATATTGGGATAACAGATTTTAATATATACCGCGCAGGTAAGCCTCCCGCATCCGGTGATGTTTCACCAACTCTAACAGAAATTTCAATAAATTCGTACGAGGATAGAATAACAATGATACAAAACGGGATTAAAAAAATTACCGATCCTATAAAATCAACCCATGCTTTTTTCTTAACACTAAACCTTGTGAAGAAAACGTCAACCCGGACATGTTCATCTATCTCTAAAGTATAGGCAGCAGCTAATAAAAAAATCAACGCGAATATATGCCATTCAAGTTCCTGTAATCCGACACTACTTTTTTCGAATAAATACCTAACTATCACATCAT
>JASFSF010000099.1:0-7509 GCA_050114555.1 Ignavibacteria bacterium | reverse complement strand
TGAACGATGGGAAGTTGATACGGCGCGGACAGTTGAAGAAGGACTTAACAAACTCAAACAAAACAAATACGAGTTGATCCTTAGTGATATAATGATGCCTGATAAAGATGGTTTCCAGCTTCTTGAAGCATTGGACACAAAGCAAATTGATATACCTGTAATTATGATTACAGGATACTCAACGGTAGAAAATGCTGTAAAGTCGTTATACAATGGTGCGTTTGATTTTATCCCCAAACCTTTTACCTACGAAGAAATTAATAGTTCGATCTGCAGGGGCTTGGAGTATGTTAAGATTCAGGAAAAAGTTGAAGAGGCCAAAAGGAATGGTAAAAACAGTTCGATAATATTTGTTACCGGTCCTGCAATGTATAAACGTTTAGGTTATATGGCATGGGTGAATCTTGAATCGGAAGGATCTGCAAGGATTGGGATAACAAACTTATTCCTTGTAACCATCAGGGATATTCTTACAATCGATTTAATGGAAATTGATGAAACGATTGTTCAGGGTAGTTCTTGCGCAAAATTTGAAACCGAGGATAATCTTATTCATACTTGTTTAGCTCCGCTGGGAGGGAGAATTGTTGAGAGAAATGAAAAGATTATTTCTAATCCTTTTTTACTTGAAAAAGATCCATATTTCGAAGGATGGCTTTACAGGATAATTCCTTCGGATATAGAATTTGATATGCAGTTCCTTATAGACTGCAGTTCAGACAGAAATTAAAATATATATTGTATAAGGAGATTTAGTTATGGCACTATTCATTCTAGCCGTAATCATTTTCATAGTTGCTGATATTATTATTCGCCTGATAGCTAAAAAAGTACGTGAGAAAAAAGTTAAGCTTGAACGCGAAGAAGCACTTAAAGTCAGTCTTAATCTTGATTATAGCAGAGAAGCAAAAACATTAAAACGAGCAGAAGTAGAAAATCCAAAGGCAAGAATACTCTGTGTTGATGATGAAACGGTAATTCTCGATAGCTTTCGCAAAATATTGGTCCTCGATGGTTATTGTGTTGATACTGTGGAAAACGGAAAAGAGGCTTTGGGATTAATTCAAAACCACTCATATGATTTTCTGTTTACCGACTTGAAAATGCCGGAGATGGATGGCGTGGAAGTTACAAAATCGGTTAAACATTTACGCCCTGATATAGATGTGATAATCATTACCGGTTATGCCACAGTTGAAACGGCCGTGGAATGTATGAAACACGGTGCAATGGATTATGTTCAGAAACCATTTACGGAGGATGAACTGCTTGAGTTTACAAAAAAAGCATTTATAAAACGTGAAGATAGAATTAGAAGAATGCTTAAACCGAAAGTCCACATTTCACACATCAAGGATACGGTCAGGGCAAATACTCCTGAATTTTCTATTCCCGGCGGAGTGTTTATTTCCGAAGGACATTGCTGGGTGAATATTAATGAAGAAGGTCTCGTTAAAGTTGGATTGGATGATTTTGCCAGGAAACTTATAGGCAAAATTGATTCAATTGAATTTCCTAACCTTGGGTTGAGTGTTAAAAAAGGGCAGCCCTTGTTTACTGTGAAACAGAAAAATAAAAGTATTACATTTAATTCTCCTGTAACCGGTAACGTAAAAGAGATTAATAAACCATTAAGTGCAGATCTTGAATCAATTGAATTAACTCCGTATGGGAATAACTGGATTTGTCAGATAGATGCCGAAGAACTGGATATCGAAATTCCAACATTGAAAATTGGAAAAGCTGCTGTAACTTTTTACGAAGATGATATCGAAAGTTTGCAGGCACTAAAGAAAAAGATTAAACCTGAAAGCGAAGAGGACAGTTATACTGTGAGTCTTTACGTCGGAGAAATGGAAAAGCTGGACGATATCAGCTGGAAGAGATACAGTAAAACTTTTTTCGAAAAATAAAAGTAAAATATTCCGTTCAATTTAAGTTTTATAATTATTTTCAGTTGATTGCCTTAGCAGTGATCTTAATATCTCCGGCTTTCTTAAAGTATAGAGTAAACTCAGATTCATCACCGACGGCAATATCTTTAATTAATCTCATTACCATAATATGATGTGAACCCGGCTTCAATTCGAAAGAAGAGTTCGGTTCAATAACAATCATATCCACTTCCCTCATTCCTTTTAAATCTCCGGAAGAATAAGTTTCATGAATCTGAACCAGTTTGCAAATTTCTGTTGAGACAGAATAAAGTGTATCTGCGGTAGAGCCGTTATTTTCAATTGTCAAATATAAAGCAGTTGCCATTTTTTCAGCACCAGGTCTCATCCACTGGTCTTTAATCACAATATCACCGTCATCAGAAAGCCCCGCTATAAAAATTATTAAAGCTAAAAACATTATTCCTCTATTAATTTTATTATATCGTTATAAAGCTCCTCCAAGTTAACTGTACTGCCTTTATAATTTTTCTTTAATCTGCCATCCTTTCCCACTATGGAAATCCTATCAGTATGCAGAACAGTGTAAGTTAGTTCGTCGTCAATAAGTAGTGAATCCGTTTGGATTGCCCGAACGCTGAACCTTTCCAGGATTTTATTTGTGTTCATTTCATCACCCCAAAGAAAAGTCCAGTCCGAAAAATCAATACCCCTGATCTTACCAAATTTCTTCAGTACGGACGGGTAATCCCTGTTAGGATCAAAAGTAATTCCAATAAAGTGGACATCGGAGATACCTTCACTGAAAAGCTTCTGTTGTGTAAGAAACATGTTATGAGTTGTCATTGGGCAAATGTCAGGGCAATGCGTATAAATAAATCCTACCACTGCCACCTTTCCCTTAATTACCTTGGCAAATTCTGTTTTAACGCTATCCTGGTTGAAAAAGATGTAACTTTTGCTGGTTAGGTTTTTATTTAATGGAAATTTTTTTTCACAACCGATGTGAATAAGGAGAAAGGTAAACGTAAGTGCTGTAATAAATATATTTCTTGGAAGCATATTCATTAAGAATTTTTGTTAAGTTGAATCGTAAAATAATATCAGATAATAATTTTAGTATAATTAAATTTACGTGATCAATCTTCCAAAGTAAAACCTATCTTTACAGTAACTTGATAATACGCGACTGCGTTGTCTTCAATATATCCCCTCTGTTCAGTTACCGTAAACCATCTCATGTTTCTCACGGTTTCTGCAGCTTTATTTATTGCATTCTGAATTGCTTCTTCAATACTGGTTTTGGATGATCCGGTTAATTCAATCAATTTATAAACATGATCGGGCATTGCACTCTCCAGTAATAACTAATAATAAATGTTGTGTACCAATAATAAGATGATAACAGAAAAATCACAAATGGTGTGAATCGAACCGGTTAAACTGTCATCAAATCTTAATAAATAATCGATATTTTTGAAAGGACATAAATGTCAATTTCAACAGCATATTTAAAACAAATAAATGGAATAAGTTTTGTCGCCAAGTCTGGTTCAAACCATTGGATAACTATGGATGGACCGGAGCATGTAGGTGGAAACGACGCTGGTTCAAGACCGAAAGAACTTGTACTAATGGCATTGGCTGGCTGCACAGCAAGTGATGTAGTTTCGATTCTTAAGAAGAAAAGAGTCAAATTGGATGATTTTGAAATAAATATCTCTGCAGAAATATGTGAAGGGCATCCAAAAGTTTTTACGAACATTGATCTGGAATATGTTTTTTATGGTAGTGAGATTGCAGAGAAAGATGTCGAACGCGCTATTGAACTCTCACAAGATACTTATTGCGGTGTGACAGATATGCTAAAAAAAGCTGTGGAGATTAATCACTCATATAGAATTGAAAAAACCAAATAATTATTGGAATGCCATACTCTATATATGGCATTCCTGTCATTTAATTTTTTTGATATAATCCGATTGTGTTTCCATCAGGATCGGTTAATAAAGCATACCATCCCATTGCGGGAATAACTGTTTTTTCTCTCTTGGTAGTTCCGCCATGCTTTTCAACGTCTGTCAATGTACTTTCAATATCATTTACATTTAAATGAAAAACTGTCGTATCTCCTGTCGAAACATCCTCTACTTTTCGCATACCAACCATAATTCCTTTATGATTGTTATACAGCAGGTAACCGTGCCCAAAGGGTTTGAAATTCCACCCAAAAACATCGTTATAAAATTTGCCGGATTTTTCTAAATCAGTAACGGGAATTTCAACATGTGTAATAAGTAAATCAGCCATAATCTATCTTGTTTGATTGAAAGGAAAGAATCTTTAATTGGTAAACAAAATAAATTTATTCTTGAGATTTATCAAGATAAACATATATTGTATATTAACATCACTCTCAATCGAGTTGGGAATTTTTAATTATTTTAATTGCTATGCAGAACAAATTATTTTTTGACCAGTTAGCTGCTGATTATGATGAGATGATTTCTTTTGGTGAATCACTTGAAAGAAAGAAAAAATTGTTCGCTAATATTGTAACGCCCAAAATGAGCTATGCAGCAGACTGCGGATGTGGAACAGGTGTTGATTCAATTGCTTTGTCACAGCTCGGATTAAAAGTAACAGGCTTTGATCCTTCTGATGAAATGATAAAGAAAGCTAAAATAAATGCAAAAAATTATAATGAGAAAATAGAATTCAGCGAAGCAACCATACATGGAATTGATGATAATTTTGAGAATAAATTCGATCTCATCGTTTCATTGGGAAATACTTTTGCTAACATAAAGAAAAGTGATTTAAAGGATTCGGTAAACAAGTGTTACAAACTTTTAAATAAGAACGGAACATTAATCATTCATATTCTTAATTATTATAAAATTTTAAAAGAGTACAATCGTATCGTCAACATCACTGAGGGAAAGGGAAAATATTTTGTTCGGTTTTATGATTTTAAAGAAAACGAAATTGATTTTAACCTGCTGGTTTTTAATCCTGCTAATCTTTCCGGGTATAATCTTATTACCACATCAGTCTATCCACACAGTAAAGACGATTTTAACCATACCCTAAATGATACTGGATTTAAGCAGGTTGAATACTTTTCGAATTTAAAATTTGATCGATTTTCAATCCATTCATCAAAAGATCTACTTATTAGAGCCTTAAAAGGATAATGCACCGTTAAAATCAACATTTGTGATTTAAATCATATTTTGATATTTATCACAAAAAGACTGTTGACAAGTAGTTTTTGAAACATTATGTTTTGAACAAACGTTCAGTCAAAAAATATGTCACCTAGAACAAAACAACAATTTGAAGAAATAAGAGAGACAAGCAGGAATAAGATATTATCTGTTGCACTGGAATTATTTGCACAAACAGGTTATAAGGAAACTTCAGTTTCAAAAATTGCCGAAAAGGCTAGTATCTCAAAAGGCTTGATGTATAATTATTTTAAGAATAAAGAGGAATTACTTGAAGCTGTTGTACTTGAGGGATTTAATAAAATTACAGGACTAAATTATAGTATCAAAGAGGGGGAAAAACCGGTTGAAAAACTTAAGGAAATTATCGTTGCTACTTTAGACAGCCTTTTTGAAAATCTGAGCTATTGGCAATTGTATATGGCATTACTCATCCAGCCTCAGGTTCAGAAAAAGTTTGAAAATAAATTTTATGAATTCAGGGAAATGCTTATTACACCTATGGTTGAAATATTTAAAAGGATCGGAAGCAAAAATCCTGAGCTGGATGCCTTCTTATTGGGAATGCACTTCGATGGTATTGCGTTGAATTTTGTGGCTGCTCCTGATGATTTTCCAATGGAAGGAATAAAGCAACAGTTATTTGAAAGATATTCTTAGATGTAAGTGGATGAAAATTATAGCAGTAGCATTTTTCGAATTGGAAGTATTTGTACTGAAGAAATTCTTTGATGGATTCATACTGAAAATTTTGATAATTGAAGATGTATTTCCATTTAAAAAATAGACAATGCACTTTTAAACAAATATATAAAAGATTAGCGATGACAACTAAGATCGATTCCAAATTGGATCAAATATTAATAGCAGGTGCTACCGGTTATCTGGGCAGATATATCACTAAGGAACTTGTAAAACAGGATTACAAGACAAATGTCTTAATAAGAAATCTTAAAAAATTCAAGCAATTTAAAATTGAAGTGGATGAAGTAATTGAAGCAAAAGTAACCAATAAATCGACTTTGACTAATTGCTGCAAAAATATTGATGTAGTTATTTCTACCATTGGAATTACAAAACAGAAGGATGGTCTTTCTTATATGGATGTTGACTATCATGCTAACCTTAATTTGCTTAACGAGGCTAAAAAAAGCAAAGTTAAAAAATTTATATATGTTTCGGTATTAAATGGTGAGAGCCTAAGAAACCTTAAGATTTGTGAAGCTAAAGAAAAATTTGTAGACAAATTAAAATCCTCCGGAATTGGTTACTGCGTTATAAGACCAAACGGATTTTTCTCTGATATAACTGAATTTCTCAATATGGCAAAAAAAGGGAAAGTTTTTTTATTTGGGAACGGTAAACAAAAAACAAATCCAATTCATGGTGAGGATTTAGCAAAAGTCTGTGTAGAGGCAATATCAAGTAATGAAAAGGAAATTGAAGTTGGTGGGCCCGACACATTAACCCATAACGATATTGCTGAACTAGCTTTTAATACAATCGGAGTAAAACCAAAAATTGTTCACATTGCTGATTGGATAAGGAAACTAACTTTAAAAACTGCGAAGATCTTTATGAACAAAATTAGCTTCGGTCCGGTTGAATTTTTTCTGAATGTTATGGCAATCGATATGATTGCACCACGTTATGGCAAACACCATCTAAAGGATTTTTTTAAGGAGAACAGTAATGGGAGATAAAATTTGCACATGGGATGATCAGGCAGATTGTCTGACATGCAATATCCATGGGAAACTTGTTTGTAAATGGGATAAGAAAATACTAAAAGGATTTCACGGCATATCCTGGCCGCCAATACTCACCACAATCATTGGAATAGTGATTGTTGGTTTTTTAACAGGAACTTGGTGGCCTTTGTATTCATTCGTTATTTATTTTTTTCTAATGTTCGGATTTTTTGAAATCCGCTTTTTGTGCAGCCACTGCCCTTATTATGCTGAAGATGGTAAGATACTTCATTGTCTGGCAAATCACGGCAGTTATAAGTTTTGGTCATATCATCCTGAACCTCTGAATAAGTTTGAAAAATTCATGATGTATTTCCTTATTGTGACTATATTCTTTGTCTTTCCGCTCTCTATCATGGGTTATGGTATTGCGTATGTCTCAGTTAATTATAGCGAATATGGACTAATATCACTATTAGGATTAATCGGAATAACTGTTACAAATTTACTTTCGGCAATTTCATTTGCTTCTACTCTTAAAACATTTTACTGCCCTAATTGTGTAAACTTTTCGTGTCCGTTAAATACAGTATCCAAACCAGTAATTGATGAATACTTGAGAAAGAATGAGGTAATGAGAAAGGCCTGGGAAAAATCGGGTTGGCAATTAAACTAATTTAAATGTAATTAAAA
>JASFSF010000098.1:0-7548 GCA_050114555.1 Ignavibacteria bacterium | reverse complement strand
GAGCTGCTCTCCAAATCCAATCCTAAATTAGTCTTTAAAGAGGATCCGGGCAGAAGGGGTTGGAGAAGAGTAGTTCCTTCTCCTAAACCTATCGACATTTTGAATAAAAGAATTGTAAAAGATCTTGCAAAAAGGGGAAACCTTGTAATCACAGCAGGCGGTGGTGGAATTCCGGTGTTCAGGAGGAAAAATAAAACCCTCGAGGCAATGGAAGCAGTGATTGACAAAGATCTTGCTTCTGCATTGCTTGCAAGAGAAATTGATGCCGATGCATTTTTTATACTTACAGACGTACCAAAAGTTTATTTGAATTTTAAAAAACCGGATCAAGCTGCTTTAGATAAAATTTCTGTTGAACAGGCAGAGGATTATTTAGAGAAGGGACATTTTGCAGAAGGAAGCATGGGGCCCAAGATACTTGCTGCAATTGATTTTGTGAAAAATGGGGGGAATGAAACAATAATTACAGAATCCACCCAGCTTTCAGATCCTGAGTGTGGAACCAGAATAGTATCATGAAGAAGCGAAATGAGATTAAATAGTACCATAAGAGAACTATTCTAATACACAAACAATCTAATCTCTTCTTTTATTAAAAATTCTTACTTAAAACACAATTTGTAAAATATAAACATTTGACTTTTAACAACGATTCTTTATATTCTGCAACTAAATAGTCGTAAAATGGTTTTTTTACGGATTATTTTTTTTCAATAACATTGTAAGGAGGCCCTCAATGAGGCAAATGTTCATTGCTATAATTGTATTATTGTTTGGTATTTCCACTGTTGCAAATGCTCAAATGAAGTTGAAGCTGCAACCGGAATTCTCACAGGAACAATATGCATCCATCGGAAATCATGAACTTGAATCAAATTTGAAACTAGAAGTTCCTTCCGCTGTTACAAATCCTGCCGGAAGTGAATTCTTAAAAATGTGGTTTGTTGGAATTCTTGCAGATGCTTCTTTTCCACTTGGTGACTTTGGTGATGCCTGGAGTACAGGATTCTCAGGTCATGCAATGCTCGCCTATATGGTTGCCAGAAGTGTACTTTTAAATCTCTCTGTTGGGTATGTATCTTTTAGTGAAAAAGAGTCAATTTCGAATCTGGATATTAGCTTTTCATGGATCCCGGTGTTAGTAGGTTTAAACTACATCTTTAGTCCGGGACAAAAGTTTATGCCGTATATAGGGTTTGCGCTCGGGATGTATTTTTTGCGCTCATCCTACGGAGATTTAAGTAATACTGATTCGTATTTTGGAGTGGCTCCACAAATAGGTGCTTACTATTTAGCATCAGCTGCAATACTTCTTACCTTCAGTGCTCAATATAATATGTTATTTACAGAAGGTAATAGTACGACTTCTTTAGCAGTTCTGGTTGGATTAATGTTTGCGTTGCACTGATTTTAATATATAATAGTCGTAAAAGGCGAAGAATTATTCTTCGCCTTTTTTTTATTACACCTGCTTGGTTCCCCCTTTCATTATTATAGATTCTTGCATTATTTCAAAATAAGAATCGAGAAATTCTTTTTCGCGTTATAAAAATTTCTTAAAAAGCTTATTGCTTTGTAAAATGCCTTTGGCTAAGTTTTAATGTTCATTGTGTTTTTAAATTAAGGTTTTTTTACACATTGAATATTTTTAACATTTAAAAACAGAGGAGCATCCCATGAAAAAGATAATAGCACCATTTCTAATCCTGTTTATTATTCTGGGGATTTCAAATACCGAAGCTCAAAGTTTTGCCCATAAAGGAACAATAGAGTTGGGTGGTACAATTGGATTTGAAAGCGAGACTGATGTTTATGATGGCGAAACTGACGATGAATCGCTAACAACATTCAGTTTTTCACCACTATTCGGTTATTTTATTATAAATGGCCTGGAACTTGGTTTGACACCTATATATGAAATTACAAGTTATGGAGATAATTCCGACACCATGTTCGGAATATTTTTTGCGCCTCAATATCATTTTGATTTGCAAAGCAATGTTTATCCGTATGTTGGAGGAATATTCGGATACAATTCTTTTAATAGAGACAGGCTTAATTCGGATGATACATTTAGTGGGATTAGCTATGGAGGGATGGCAGGGATAAAAATCCAGATTGGAAATAGTTCTCTTATTAATCTCAGGATACGATATTTGATTGCAACATTTAATCCGGAAGATTGGACCGGTGATAGAAATGGACACAACAATTTAGCCATTGAAGCCGGATTTTCAATTTTCCTGGAAAACTAAAGGCGGTTTGATTGCATTATATACTGCGTTTTTTAAACGCAGTATATAATGTTATAATCAACCTAAGAATTTTTCTTCAGTTCGTTTAATAAACTCCTGAATTATCTCGTCGTCAGCATCGACCAGTTCTTCCTGGCCCCCGATAAAATAAATTTTCCCATCGTGCATCATCGCAACTTTATCAGCCACATTTTTAACGCTGTACATATCATGGGTCACCACGATAGATGTAACACTGAGTTTCTCAGTTAATTCTTTTATTACATTATCGATTGAATCCGACATGATAGGATCAAGTCCGGTAGTGGGTTCATCGTACAAAATATAATCCGGATTAGTTATAAGTGCACGTGCTAAACCGACTCTCTTCTTCATTCCGCCAGAAAGCTCGGCCGGTTTAAGATTTTGCGTACCAGGCAATCCTACTATTTCAAGTTTTTCAGAAACAAACTTCTTTATATCTGCCTGACTGAACCCATTGTTGTCTTCAACCAGAGCCAGTGATATATTTTCCTCCACAGTCATCGAATCGAAAAGAGCTGCGCCCTGGAACAGAAAGCCAAATCTTTTCCGCAGTTTATACAATTCCTGATTACCAAGTTCATTTACTAACTGTCCCTCAACCTTAATAGTGCCCGAATCAGGAATTAACAAGCCGACAATATGTTTTATAAGAACGCTCTTACCGCAGCCGCTTCTTCCTATAATTACAATTGTTTCACCGGTATCAATGTTAAGATCGACACCTTTTAAAACATGATTGTCGCCGAAACTTTTATGTAATCCGTTTATTTCAATCATAACCAGGAATCACTTTTTACAAAAATAGCACTTTCATATCGTAGAAAAAATTCTACACAAATAAGCTCTGCGTAATTATAAAAACAATATAGTAGTTGAGGGAAGGAAAAAGAAAATAATCTAGTTTCCCACAATAATTGGTATAGTGTAGTTCTTTAAGTTGCCAACAATATCTGTAATCCCAACATTTACATCTTTATATCCATCGGAGATGTATATTTTTTTTGTAACCAGTATATCACTTTTGCCTTTAACATCAAATTGTCGGCCGTCTATCGAGATATTCTTTACATCTCCAAAAACCTTACCTGAAAATATCACCTCATAAGGATTGCTGTTAAAGGGAATTTTATAACCGAGGTAAACTTTGCCCTCGTAAGATTCATTGCCTCCGAAATAATAATTTCCCAAAGCCCACTCATTGAACTCCGGGGCAACATTATCGAAAATTACCGAGCCAATATTATAATAAAAATAGTTATCCGGTCCTTCCGATATGATTAGCATAAGATCATACTCGCCAATTAATTTTTCAACATTAAACCGTTTACTAATTACAAATTTATCCCCCTGGATTTTTACAGTCTCCTTAATTGTGTCCTCCTCTGTATAGTAAGCATTTGCAATTTCATATAAGCCGGGGCCATCGTAATACTTATTTGTTTTGGCAGGATAAAGTATAAGGTAAGGATCCAGTGATATCGAATCCATCATAACTGTAGCGCTAATATATTTCCTGCCGCGATATATGGGGATGTCGTCTCCGACCGGAGCTACTGTTAACAGGATCTTCGAATTATTTTTGATTAATAATGAAACCGTAGCCATCCTTTCCAGTGTGTACTTATTCACCCATATGTTATTTTCAAGAAGATAAGAATCCATCTCATAGATTTCTGATTTGTAACTAATAGGGTACTCCCTTGTAACATCCTTACTCTTAAGTTCAATTCCGGTCATAATTGGCGGGACATCAGGATTAAGTTCAAGGTATCCAGTTCTGCTGAACTCTTTTTCTTTATCTTCAACAAATATTTCAAGCTTTGGTTTTCTATTTAAAACAAAATCAACGGCTAGCTGCTGAGCAATGCCGGGGAATTCACTGAAGTTAATTAAATATTCTGAAGGAGTGTCGGTTGTAGTGCTTTCCAATCCGAAATTGTGAAGTAAAATATCCTTATACTTTATTGTGCCGGCAACCTGGATAAAATCATCACCAATAAGCGAGATTGAAAAATTAACAGCGTTAACAGATTCCCTAAACTTTTCAACTTTAAGCTGATGATCCTCATAATTATTGCAGGAAATCAACAGCATTAACAGCAATAATATTTGCAGAATTCTGTTAATCATTAAATGAATTTATTTTAATTAGTTCTCCGGTCTTTGAACTTGTCAAAAGGCAACAATTTCCATTGACAGACTAAATTTTTGTCATTCAAGGGGAAAGAAAAATAGATATGTTCATTAAAAAATCCAAAATAACCACAAGGGAACGATGGAAATAGTGCCGGAAATTACGGCAAGAGAAATTGTAATTAATAATAAATAAAGGAGTTAATTGGATCTACATCACGAAGCAAGAAAGCAAATTAATATTACTTTTTGTATCAATCGACCCGAATAATGATGTTCATCATAATATTATTCCTCGATATATTTAAATGCATTTATTCCCATTTTGAAATACTTATTATCCGAACCATTCAATACGAATACCCACCTATCATTAACCCAGCAAAACCATACTCTTCCATCGTCATCCGTTCCGCTGGCTCTCCATCTTCCGTTAAACTTCCCTCTTGAATGGTTCTTCATTTTGTCGATGTTGGGAACAATTGCATGCTCAAAATATTCATCCGCAGCAGCCTTATCCGGTAAAAGTATAGAGTTTATTACAATATAGTTCACACCGTATACTGCAGAAAAACCTATCAGGGGAGAATTTAATTTTGCACGGGATAATTTTACCGGAAGATTACCAATTTCTGCAGGGAATATATCTTCCAGTTTGCCCTTTACCGGGGGCGGATCGAAATCTGTATTAAAATCAGGTCCGCAACCAAATAAAAACAAAATGAACGAAATGTTCAGCCAAAAAAATATTTCCGATTTCTTCATAATTTTCTCCTAAAACTTTTATCATACATTATTCATGCACTACCTAGTACTGTATAATTACAGCAATAACTAAAAATATAACAGACAAAATAAACCACACTGTAAATAAAGGAAAGACAAACCTAAGCCATTTTGTAAATGGAATTTTTGCGATTGCTAATACCGCCATCAGAGTACCTGATGTAGGAATAATCTGATTTGAAAATCCATCGCCGCATGTAAATGCAAATACTGCAGTCTGCCTGGTAATACCCAACAAATCCGATAGTGGTGCCATAAGGGGCATGGTAACTGCTGCCTGTCCTGATCCTGAAGGTATAAAGAAATTTAAAGTCGTTTGAAGAACAAGCATACCTCCTGCTGCAACGAACTGATGAAAATTCCTCAACTGGGTTGCTGCAGAATAAATTATTGTATCAAGAATCTGACCATCCTGAAGAACAACCTGCACACCCCTTGCAAATCCAACAACGAGTGCTGCAACCAGCATATCCTCCATGCCTTTAATAAAAGATTTGGTTGCATCACTTACGGACATCCGCGAAATGATTACAGCACAAACGCCTATAAGTAAAAATCCACCGGCCATTTCATTTATCCACCAATCGAATTCCTGAACGGAATAAATAATAAAAGCAAACAGAATAGCTCCAACCATTAATATGATTAGATGATTTTTCTTAAATTCAACTTTCTCAAACGAATGTTCTTCAATATCAAAATCATCATCCGGCATAACAGATTTGGATGGGTCCTTTTTAACCTTAGCTCCATAACGCAATAAATAGAAAATGGTTACTCCGAGAGCAATGACTAAAAATATTATTCTGAAATCCATTCCGCTGTTTAATGGAATCTCCGCAATACCCTGGGCAATGTTTACTGTAAAGGGATTCGTAGTTGCAGCAGAAAAACCAACACCGGAAGCAAGCCATACGATTGCAAGACCAAATACACGATCGTAACCCAGTTTCTTTGAAACTATTAAGAATAATGGAACAAGTGGGATAAACTCCTCACCCATTCCAAGAGTTGATCCCCCAATTGCAACGGTTATCATTAATATTATAACCAGAGAGTTTGCAGACCTACCGAAAATATCCAGCAGCTTTTGAATGAATGCCATTATTGTTCCGGTGCGCTGAAGTATTCCAAATACTCCGCCAATAATAAATATGAAAAAGATAATATCGGCTGCTTCTTCCATTCCGCGTGGTATTGCACTGAGAAATCCAACCAGACTTACAGGCGATGCTTTCCCTTCGGCATCATCACCAAGCACTACTCCCTTCGGAGTAATATGTTTTGGCAGTTCTTTGTAAGTACCGGGTATTACTACATTGCGTGTAAGTGTTCCTACTTTTTTTGTTTCTCTCTGGTATTCGCCGGAATTTATAAAGTAGGTTGAAATTGAACAGACGAGAATAACCGCCGCAAGCAGTACAAATACGTGGGGCAGATTTATCTTTTTTAGTGATGAGAACAAATTGTTTCCTTTTTTATGAGAAGGAAAAATAATCAGATTTCCAAGGTATTAAAAATTTGGCGGGTAGTTTAAATACAGCGAACTATATTATCACAACTTCCTCGCAACAACCACCACAGTTTTCATAGTTTCGACAACACCGCTGCCTTCGTTTATTGCTTCAAGAAATATGATATAGATTCCTATTCTTAGCGCTTCGCCGGAATCATCTTTTCCATCAAATAGTGCCGAGCCTGCCGGTCCGCTTGCCTGGTTGTTCCAGAGAGTCCTGACCAATCTTCCTTTGCTGTCGAATATTTTTATTCTTACCTGTGATGTTGACAGGGAAAGATTATAATTAATAATGGTGAAATCCTCAAATCCGTCATTATCCGGCGAGAACGGATTCGGTGAAACGGATATATTAGATTGCAGATTTGTATTATCGGTAAAGATACTGTTCTGCCGGGTTGGTGTGCCTCCGCTCAAATCTGCTGAGCTGCTCCAGTTGCTCGCATCGTTACCGTTTAAGTCTGGATTTATTCTCTCAAGAGAAATGTTTCTTGTTAAAACAAAATTATCGTTGTGCCACTGGTCGGTATACCAAACGGAATCAATTATATTTCCCCTTAAATCTTTAAGTAAAATAAGCTCACCGGTGTTTATAAGACCAAGATTCGATTCGTTCAAAATGTTTACCGGTGCATCTTCCTGCAGAGCATATTTTGAAATAATCAGCGAATCCGATGAAAGAATAAAATAAGAATTAGGATTTACGTACAGCGTAGTTTCACTCAACTTATAAATGTTTTCATTTTCATCTTCAATTCTCCAACCGCCAATGTTAACAGTTTCACCACTCAAATTGTAAAATTCTACATACTCACTATTATCATCATTCGGTTC
>JASFSF010000097.1:0-7605 GCA_050114555.1 Ignavibacteria bacterium | reverse complement strand
ATGGATTTAAAAAAGTTATATTAATGGGAATGGGAGGATCCAGCCTCGCACCGGAAGTATTCAGGCAAACGTTTGGAGTAAAGAAGGGATACTTAGATTTAATCGTAGTGGACAGCACACATCCGGATTACATAAGCGAGGTTGAAAATGAAATTATCTATGACGAAACATTATTTCTTGTTTCCACAAAATCGGGAAGTACTGTAGAAACAGTTTCATTCATGAAGTATTTTTTTAATAAATCAATCGACAAGATTGGTAAGGAAAATACAGGCAAACATTTTGTTGCTATTACGGATCCCGGAAGCGGATTGGAAAAGACAGCTAAGCAGTTGAATTTTAGAAAAATATTTTTAAATGACCCAAACATTGGTGGAAGATATTCAGCACTTTCTTTATTTGGGATGGTCCCTGCCGCACTGGTTGGACTTGACCTTGAAAAAATTCTATCAAGAGCAAAGATTATGGCGAATAAATGCAGTGAATCAAACGATAATCCCGGAGTTGAACTGGGAGTGATTCTAGGTGTCTCAGCTTTAGCCGGACTAGATAAGGTAACATTAATCACATCACCAAAGCTGAGTTTTTTCGGAGCCTGGTTGGAACAATTAATTGCAGAAAGCACGGGGAAGGATGGCAAAGGTATTGTCCCGGTTGATCTGGAAGAAATATTATCTGTTAACCATTACTCGAGAGACAGGATATTTATTTACATAAAACTGAAGCACGACAATTGCTATAACGTAGAAATTAATGAATTAGAAAAATCAGGTTTTCCAGTTATATCGATTGAACTGGAAGATATCTATGATCTTGGGAAGGAGTTTTTCAGGTGGGAATTTGCAACGATTGTTGCCGGAATAATTCTTGGCATACAGCCGTTCGACCAGCCAAACGTTGAGAGCGCTAAAGTTGTTGCACGGGAAATGATGGACGAGTTTAAAAACAACGGAGTATTACCTTCTTTAACTCCAAACATTAATGAGAATGAGATCAAAATATACGGTGACATAAACTCGAATAATTTGAAAGATGCACCACATGAATTTTTTAGACATATTGTCAAAGATAAAAGCTATGTTGCAATTCAAGCGTACATTAAGCCCGATAAAAAGTTTTATAAACTGCTTCATAAGATTAGAACTATAATTCAAAAGAAATATAAAGTGGCGACCACATTTGGCTATGGACCACGATTCCTTCATTCTACCGGACAGTTACATAAAGGAGATGGGGGAAATGGATTGTTTATTCAAATTTTAAGTGAACCGGAAAATGATTTACTAATACCCGATAATCCCGGTGAAAATAGTAGTACAGTATCATTCGGCGTTTTAATTAAAGCTCAGGCTTTAGGTGATAGGAAAGCTATGCTGGCAAACAAAAGAAAAGTTTTAACAGTTGATCTTGGGAAGAATACTATGGATGGACTTCAGAAACTTATTAGTATTATTAATGATTAAATGCTTGTATAGATAGTGTTAGAACTCTTGCCTAAGATTTTTTAAAACCGGTTTTTATTTTATCAGTTAGATATTTTTTATCTAAGTCTGATAAAAAGGCATGTGATACGGAATTCAAATTACATTGCTTCAAAGGTTCAATTCCCCAATTAAATGTTTTAACTAATTTTTGATATTCTTCATTTAAAGAAACATTACATAGGGTTCTACCATCGGTGTTAATACCTACAGAAACACCAGAATTGAAAAGAAAATTTACCGGATGATCTTTGTATTCATCAAAAATATTGGTTTGTATATTGCAGGTGGGACATACTTCCAGGTGGATATTATTTTCAATTAAATAATCCACCAAAGAGGGATCTTCAACACTTCTTACACCGTGACCAATTCTAGAAGGTTTAAAATTATTAATAGTTTCCCACATGCTTTCCGGTCCCTTTGCTTCACCAGCGTGTGCCGTACGGGGAAGGTCATTTTCGATAGCATATAGAAATGCTTTTTTATTTGCATCAATTGAATATCCTTCTTCATCTGCAGCAATGTCAAAACCGATCACAAGTGAATTAGTAATATATCTTTTTACTAATTCGACAGTCTGCATACTTTCTTTTTCATTAAAGTGTCTTAAAGTACATAATATAATTCCAGCTTCTATTGCTGTTTCATTACTGCAGATAGATATCTCATCCGCAACAATTTCAACAACTGCTTCAGGTTTTAAACCCTGAGATAGATGCAATAATGGGGCAAACCGGATTTCAGTATATATTACATTTTCCTCTCGAAGTTGATTGAACAGATCTTTTACAACCAGCCTAATGTTCTCTTCGGTTTGCATTAAGTTTACCTGGTTTGTTACATATTTAAGAATCTCGCTGAGGCTGTTGCATTTTAATGGGCCTACAAATTCGGAATCATATTCGTTCTTTGAAATTTGAGGATTAATTTTGGAGACAAGATCAAAACTCATCGAACAGTCCAAATGCGAATGAAGCTCAACCTTAGGCAACTTTTGTATGTCTTCTATTTTTATATTCATTAAACCTGTTCACAAAAAATTTAATCATTAACCAAAAAACCGTTTATGATATTAGGTATAGTTCCTGCATCCATTATTTCAAAATCCGGTAGCACTTCCCAATCGGAAGTATCCGCATCAATACCGTAAAATGCCCCAAGGCATATTACTTTAATATTTCTTCTTTCGTTTTTTAAAACTTCATTTGCATTTTGCACACATTGCACATCTGTTTTATGATCACCAATAAAAAAGACTAAGCCCGACTGAGAGTCTGTCAGTTTATTAATGCAAGTAATCAATCCGTCGGGTAAAGGTTTTTGTCGGGCAATATGAACTTCCTCATACCCTATAACATCTTGTATATAATGGTGAATGCCCTTCTCTTTTAAATATTTGACTATATTGTCCTTTGAGTTTTGTGATACAATTCCCTGGGGGTAAATACTTAAGCGTTCTATCACATCCTTTACTCCATCAATCAATGGAATAGGTGTTTGGTCTTTTAGCTGGTATTCTGTCCATAATGCTCCTGCACGATCAACTAGCTGTTCTTCAATATTGAAGTTATCAAGATAAAACTCACGCCAGTTTATAGTTTTTGTGTGCGCTGTATAATAAGAATCCAGAGAACTTAATACAGGAAATGAATTTGGTTTCTTTCCTAGAATGGTTTCTACAATTTTAATCGTCACGTTATAATTTCTTTGCCGGGAATCTGCGATAGTACCGTCAAAGTCCCAGATAACGGCTAATACTTTATTTTGTTGTTCCATACATAAGACTAATTGATAAAGATTATTCTATGTAAATATTAGTTATCAAACATAAAAAAACCCCCGCAAAATGCGAGGGTTTTTAGCAGAGAAATTAATTTGTTACTCAAAGAAGTAACGAATACCAAGCTGCATGCGCCAGCGTGAGAACAATCCAGGATCATCAATAAATGTTTCGGTTACATTAGCAACATAATTGAATTCCGGATTACCGTTAGCATCAAATCCAACCAACTCCAATGGTTTGGTTGCAGATGAACTGGCTACTTTTCTAACTCCCCAATCTGAGGAGATTAGATTTGGCAGATTCAATATATCCAGGCTGAGCTGGAAAGTATGTTTCTTGCCTCCGATGAAGAGTGCAAGATCCTGTAAAAGTCTGAAATCGACGTTAAAGAACCACGGATTAACTGCTCCAAACCTTTCAGCAATCTCTCCTCTATGTTCGCTTAAATAATCATCCTGCAGAATGAATGCATTGAAAGCAGTCCATTGTTGTGCAGGTGTCATAATTACACCGCCTTGCCCGTCGAGCATAGGAGCGAAATTAATTTCACTTTCATCTCTTGGAATATAAATCAAATCATTACTGTATCCGTCACCGTTAACATCGCCAGCGTAAAGATATGAGTACCTGTTTCCGCCGGCGCCGGCAAACCTGTTGCCTTCGGCAGCTTCAAAGAAAAATCCAAAATGAGTTGCAAAATTTTCAGACCATTCCTGAGTGTATGTAGCTGCAGCAGTAATTCTGTGCCGGTTGCCAAACTCAGAATAGCTGAGAGTTGGGTCATTTGGATTTCCCTGAGTTGGGTTTTCCTGCCATAAAACACTGGCAATTTCAGTCGATTTTAATAAGCTTTTAGCTTCTAAAAATGTATATGAAAGACTTGTATTCAGTCCGAAATCGAATCTCTTTCTTAATTGCGCGGTTATACTGTAATTATAACCTTTAGTTGCATTATCGATGACATAAACACCGGCTTTACCGTCTGGATTAAGTTCATGTACACCATTTCCACTCGGTAAATCTCCTCCATAATATGGTCTGCCATCATTAAGATAACGAACAGGGGGACCAAGATCGGCATTTCTGACATAGATTCCATTTAAGTCTTTACCGTATAGAAATTCAACCGTAGCCAAAAATCCGCCGGGTAAAGTATGATCCAGTGCAATGTTAGTGTTCCAAACCTGGGGCCATGTGAAGAAAGGATCCATTGCATTCAGATCAAATGACTGCTGTAGTATAGCGTCATCTGAAGTAGATACCTGTTCTTCCACTGCGGGATAGAGATTTGGGTTTGTACCTGGATTTGATATTACATTACCAATCCATACGAATGGTAAACGACCTGTAAAGATTCCGGTTCCTCCGCGAAGCTGTGTAGTTCTGTCTCCGGAAATGTCGTAGTTGAACCCAATTCTGGGTGACCAAAGCGGTCTGGAACTTGGCAACCTGCTTTGATCGATTATTTCCGGATTTCCCTCTTCATCCAATAAAGTTAATCCTCTGGAGAATGGATTATCGACCGGTTCTGTAATATACATTGGAATATCGGCTCTTAAGCCCAAGGTAATGTTGAATCGCGGTGAAACTATGAATTCATCCTGGGCATACAGAGATAACTGAGCAACTTCGATTACTTCACCTTTAAAAGGTGCATCGGAAGGAGTAACAACAGATCTGAAATCATAGAAATTATCCGGATCATTAGGATCTGTGCGCGCATAAAATTCTTCAAGTGAGAAGAATTGTGCACCTCCTATGAAATCCAGGAAGTTAGGCAGAAAGAATACACCATGCCTGAATATATTAAAGGAGTTGAAGAATTTATAATATTCAAAAGTGGCTCCAAGTGTGATTATTTCGTTACCGGTGAACAATTTTAGATTATTTGTTACCTGCCATACATCCGAATCCAGAATATTATGGATTGAGAATGGTTCGTGTCCGATAGTAGTATAGTTAACACCGTCAACATCAATTTGAATTGTCGGGAAAGGTTCACTAAACGGATCACGATTGTCTCTAAATCTGTTGTAACTTGCAAAGAAACGATTGGCAAAACCACCACCGCGTGAATTTAATTCTAGTGCGAATGAATTCAACCTGTTGTTAATCTTGTAGCCGGAATTTTTAAACGGTAAACTTGATTCATTTGGTCCTCTCCCCCCGTTAGATAAAACGAAAGGATGCGGCGGTAAATCCCGCCTGGCATCAAGCCGGTTGTACCTTAGTGAAAAGTTATGATTCTCGTTGATATTCCAATCGAGCTTTACAATTAATTTCTCGTTACTGGTTTCATGAGTAAATCCTTCGTAGGGCCCTGTATCATACCCGTAAACATCCATCATAATAGTTCGTATTCTGTTCATCTCCGTTACACTTACCCTTGATTCACCAAATTCAACGGCACCGCTTCTGTTTGCAATAAAATTAGTTCCAGGATCGTCTCTGCGTTCTATTTCTCCATTGATGAAGAAGAACATTTTATTAGGAACAATAGGACCGCTTACAGAGAAACCGGTCTGGTAGAATGATAAATCCGGGCTTGCAATTACTTCGTTGCCACTTACAGTGTTGCCAAGAAAAGATTCATTTCTATAAAAACCATATAAGGATCCCTTAAGGGAATTTGTTCCGCTTTTTGTTACCGTGTTGATACCGGCGCCGGTAAAACCGCCCTGAGTTACATCAAAAGGCGCTATTGACACCTGTACCTGGTCAACGGCTTCAAATGGAACCGGTTCGGAATTTGTTTGACCGCCGGGAGCCGGATCATCCAAACCGAACGAGTTGTTAAAATAAGAACCATCAAGAGAGATGTTGTTATACAGCCAGTTCTTTCCTCCAAAGCTGTAATTGCCATCACTCCTGGGATCCAAACGTGTGAGGTCCCTGATGCTTCTTTTAATTGTTGGTAAGGTTTCAATTTGATCAGTATCAATATATGTTGCAGCCCCGGTTCTGTCACTATTTAAAACTGCATCTTGCTCTGCAGTAACCAGTACCTCACCAATATCCACCGCTTCACTTTCCAGGGTGAACTCGAGTCTTAAATCCTGACCCAAATTCAAGAACACATCTTCCTGTGTTTGCGGATTGAATCCTACAAAGGAAACAGTAACCGTATACGGCCCGCCTATTCTAAGGTTGGGAAGGTTAAAGATCCCTGTTGACCTTGTAGAGGCGCCGTATTGCGTACCGCTTGGTTCGTGCACTGCAATAACATTAGCACCCGGCATGTAGTTTCCCTCTGTATCAAGTACAAGTCCGTTTATTGAAGCTGTGGTAACCCCCTGTGCAAATAGTTGTGTTGTGCCGAAAAAAACCAGCACAATCGTAAAAAATAGTAAAAGTATTTTTCGCATAGCCACTCCTTATATTATGAGTAAATGATATGTTTATCAGGAATTAGAGGTGCAAATAATTCAGTTCCAATTTTAATCAATGTCAAAATAATTTAAGAATTAACAATAAATTAACAAAGTTAAATTTGATCAGTTTAGAAAAAATGGTTGCGAATTTCAATTCCTCATTTTAAAAAACAAGAAGACAGGTCGTAAATACCGATTCTATTTGCAAATCCCACTTATTTAGTCAAAAATACTACAGAGTACAAATCAGCAATTAACTAACTACGATAACTTTTTCTTTGTCCGGCAAATTCTTCGGATTATACTCTTTTCTTTTATCCATTCGTTCAAAAACGGTTTTGTGTATAAAAGCTCCCTCGTTTATCTTGCGGGTAATCCACCCTAAAATCCACCAGAAAGGTAAGAGTGAATTATGAAGCTTATCGGCTGGATTTTCCTGAATTTTTTCATATTCATTTTGGCTGATTATTAATCCTTGTGCTTTGGCTTCATCAATTACCCATTTTAATGCGCAATCCGATAAGCCATGTTCCTTATAAAAACCTCCAACGTCTGAATGAACACCGGCGAACCAAACCTGCCTGATAAACTGTCGGTGATCCTCAGGATCGTGCAGTTCATCCCAAAGATTTGGTTTAAATTTCCTTCTTCTTTCATCTATGGAAACAGCATGAATACCGATATTAACATCGGGATTAAGTTTTGTATTGGGGAAATTTTGTACAAACATACCAACCGATTTAACAGTATCCCAGACTCCGATAAAATGAGGCCGGCATTCTCTTGAAAAAGTTTTCTTAAATCCTGCCGCTGTTTCGGGGCTGCCCTTACGATACATCCTTGTTGCATAGCGAACAAGATTATTACTCCCTTTTTGAAGCATGCCGCATTTATGAATCATACCGGCAAGAGCTCTTACAGTGAAAGCACCACGACTAAAACCGAAAAGGTATACATAGTCATCCTC
>JASFSF010000096.1:0-7675 GCA_050114555.1 Ignavibacteria bacterium | reverse complement strand
AATAAGAAATAAGAGTTTTTAATCATTAAAAATGTCTAATCAGGAGAGAGCAATGAGCGATAATAAGATATCATCCTGGAAAATGACCGAACCAAAGGGAGAATTTACACTCATCGAATCTGCCTTCCCGGATTTAAATGTAAATGAAGTTTTAGTAAAAGTAGCAGGGTGTGGAGTTTGCCATACCGATCTTAGCTTCTGGTATTACGGAGTTAAGACAAAACACGAATTACCGCTTACTCTTGGTCACGAAATAAGCGGAACAGTTGTAGCCGGTGATAAAAACTGGATTGGTAAAAATGTTATCATTCCTGCTGTTCTTCCCTGCGGAGAATGTGAATTGTGTAAAAAAGGAAGAGGCAACATCTGCCAGAAACAATTAATGCCGGGGAATGATTTTGACGGAGGATTTGCCACACACATTAAAGTACCATCAAGATTTCTTTGCCCTGTTCCGGATGAAGTATTAAAAAAATATCCGCTTGAACAACTTGCCGTTATTGCCGATGCAGTTACAACACCCTACCAGGTTATTAAAAAAGCCGAACTGGGAAAAGATGATTTTGCTATAATTATCGGTGTAGGTGGAATAGGAACTTACGGAGCTCTTCTTTCAAAAATAATTGGCGCTAAAGTTTTAGCACTTGATATCAGTGAGGATAAACTTGCAACTGCAAAACAAAATGGTGTAGATTCAACATTGAATATTAAAGAGCTTGATATCAAATCAATAAAATCGAAAGTGAAAGAAATTGTTAAAGAACTTGGAGTGTCACCTTTTCGCTGGAAAATATTTGAGATGTCCGGCACAAAAGCAGGACAGGAATTAGGATTCGCTCTTCTCGGTTTTGCTTCCACGCTTTCGATTGTTGGCTTCACAATGGATAAACTTGAAGTAAGGTTGAGCAACCTTATGGCTTTCGATGCTCAAGTGATCGGAACATGGGGATGTAAACCAAAACTATATCCTGAGGTTGTTGATCTGGTTGCCAAGGATAAATTAAAAATAGATCAGTTTGTTGAAACATTTCCGTTATCAAAAATCAACGTAGTATTTAAGAACACTTTGGAGCATAAATACAACAAGCGGTCAGTTTTAGTACCTGATTATGAATAATAAAAAATTTAATAACAATAAGTGGAACAGCCATGTTAATAGATCATAATTTAACAGAAGTAAAATACAATGAGATCATCTTTGAGAAACGCCCATGCCTGGATAAAGATGGAAAACCTGCTGAAGGTTTATTTAATGCGTGGATAATTCTGAACAATCCAAAACAATATAATTCTTATACAACCCAGATGATAAAGGAAGTTATTCTTGCTTTCAGGGAAGCTTCCAATGACAGAAGTGTTGTGGCTGTAGTGTTTACTGCTGTTGGAGTAAAAGCTTTTTGCACAGGTGGGAACACAAAAGAGTATGCAGAATATTATGCCGGGAATCCACAGGAGTACAAGCAGTATATGCGGCTCTTTAACGATATGGTTACTACAATTTTAATGTGTGATAAACCTGTTGTTTGCAGAGTAAACGGAATGCGAATTGCCGGTGGACAGGAAATTGGTATGGCCTGTGATTTTACGATTGCTCAGGATCTAGCACGGTTTGGTCAAGCCGGGCCAAAGCATGGCAGCGCTCCTGATGGCGGATCGACGGATTTTCTTCAGTTGTTTGTTGGAATTGAAAGAGCTTTTTATTCCTGCACTGTATGCGATCCATGGTCTGCGCATGAAGCATTCAGATATGGATTGGTGACTGAAATTGTTCCTGCTTTAAAAGTGAACGGCGAGTTTATTCCCAATCCAATGGTTTATACAGATAAATGGGTGAATGAAAAAGGTGAAATAATTTATGGTACACCAAAGCGGGGAGAAGATAAGGAGAAAGCTAAAGAACTTTTAAAATCAGGTGAAGTTGATCTTGCATTACTTGATAAAGCTATTGAGAATATTTGTACAAAACTTATGTATCTCATGCCAAACTGTTTAAGCAAAACATTAAATTCAATTCGTAAAAAGAAACTTGAACACTGGGATAAGAACAAAGAAAGTAACAGGGACTGGTTAGCGCTGAACATGATGACTGAAGCTAAGGCAGGATTCAGGGCATTTAATGAGGGAGGAAAAGGCAAACAGGAAGTTGATTTTATCAAGTTAAGGCAAATGCTGGCAGATGGTCACGAATGGAACGATGAATTAATTGAGGCTATTTCTCCTCAGTTTAAGAAATAAAAACTTTGTGATTCTTTGTGTCTTGGTGTCTTCGTGGCAAAGAAATAATATTTTACTTGCCACAAAGACTCTAAGTCACGAAGTTACACGAAGAGTATTTTAGAAACATTTTAAACTAATTTTTAAAGATTATGCAAAAGTTAAAACTTGAATACATTTATAATGACACTGTTGCCCGAATAATTCTCGATGATGGAAAGGGAAATGTTCTTGATAGTAATATGATGGGTGAATTGAACGAAGTTTTGGAATCATTCAAATCAAACAAAGATCTAAAGCTCATAACATTTGAAGGTGCGGGAAAACATTTCTCATTTGGTGCAAGTGTTGAAGAGCATACAAAAGAAAAAGCCCCGGCAATGTTAAAAAGCTTTCACCAGATTTTTTACACGATTACCGATCTATCCATTCCAACTTTAGCAAAATTATCCGGGCAATGTCTTGGCGGCGGACTTGAACTGGCACTCGTATGCAACTTCTTATTTGCCGATCAAACTGCGAAACTGGGACAGCCGGAAATAGTTCTTGGTGTCTTTGCTCCACCAGCATCGGTTATTCTGCCTCTTAAGATAGGTAATGTAAAAGCAGAAGAATTATTACTTACAGGAAAAAGTATTTCGGCGGAGGAAGGAAAACAAGTTGAATTAATCAATAATGTGTTTGAGAACAGGCAAGTTATGGAAACCGAAATTGATAAGTGGATAACAGAAAATATACTTCCTAAAAGTGCTTCATCATTACGCTATGCAGTAAAAGCATCAAGAGTAAAGTTCAATCATATATTAAGAAAAATGCTTCCTGAAGTTGAAGAGATGTATCTAAAAGGTTTAATAGAAACAAATGATGCAAACGAAGGGATCAATTCATTTTTGGAAAAAAGAAAACCTGATTGGAAGAATTGCTGATTGTGCTAAAGCATAATTCTAGAAATAACGTAAACAACACTAAAACCAACAAGAAAAATTAGTCCTGCCCAGCTTAAAATATTTAACCATTTCTTCGGGTGATATTCTTTAGGGAGAAAATCACTTTTAACGACTTTAAAATTTATATATGCAAAAAATGGTGCGGCTAAAAATGAAATTACTGTGGCAAAATCAAGCAGATTTCTCATACTGCTTGTAAATAATCCAATGATAACCATTGATGCTGCTGAAAGAAACAGTACCCAGATCCAGTATAACTTATTAGAATTTTCTTTCACCGAGCCGGAAATTAAATTCATTGAACCGCCAAGTGTTCTCGGATAGGCATCAATAACTGTTAGCGTTGTTGAAAACATTGTTAACAATGCTATAGCAGTAATTACAGGAATACTCCAACTGCCAAATGTTTGTCCATATGCAGAAACCAGCTGCTCCGAGAATTTAATACTGGAGGATGAAAATTCAATACCGGTCCCGTATAATACAAGAGCTCCTAATCCGAAAAAGAACAAAGCCATAATTGCCGAACCAATGTATCCTACATGAAAATCAAATAATAACTCTTTATAATTTGGTTTGTAATGGGTTTGCTTCTCTCTTTCAACTGCCCAGAGTGAAGGCCACACCGAAGCTTCTATTGGAGTTGGCATCCAACCCATCAATGCAATAAGAAATGCTATACCGGTTGCATCCCACAAATCAGGCTGTACAAAACCCGGATCTAATTGAACACCACGGTTGACTGAAATTACAAATGCAATAATAGTTGCAACACTCAATACGCTGATGATAACCTTCATCGAGCCATCGAGAAAAGCATAATGTCCGATGAGAAGCATCAATAAAATTATTGCCAGTAATATCACGCTCATTAAAAATATGCTCAGCTTGATATTAAAGAAGAAGGCTGCTAATCCTGTACTAACAATTAAAACAGCTGTGAAGTTAACTATCGCAGTAAAGAAAATTAATATAAAATATGTTCGTATTGCCCACTGGCCAAGTTCCCTGTATCCTTCGAGCATTGTCCTACCTGTGGCAGCAGTATATCTGTAGCCGAATTCAAAAAAAGGGTACTTGAAAAGATTGATTAGAATAATTGCCCAGACAACTTCGAATCCGTAACCAGCTCCTGCACGTGTTGATTGTACCAGATGTGATGCTCCAATTGCTGCCCCTGCATACAAAATCCCCGGACCTAATGCTTTTAAAACACCCCTTAAAGAAAGTTTATTTGGGACCATACTAAAATTCTATGATTTTGGTTTTTTATAATAAGAAATTAATATGAAGTGACAAAGCGGAAAGCTATACTCGAAATGCTTATTTTATTTTAATTACTTTTTTAACTCAACCCCTCAGTCCCCTTCTCTTAATAAGAGAAGGGGAAGAAAAGGGGATGAGTTCAATACTATAGCTAACCTAAAATTATAACTAATGAAACTCATATTTTTGAAACTCTGATCTATCAATTTCATCGAAAAATTATTTTTACAACAATCACTTCATCATTTTTTATTATTTTTAAAGTAATTAAAGGAACCTTTAACCTGCATCAATTTACAGGGGAAGTATATCGTACTGATTTACTTCAGGAGGAACCTCTGGTATAAGTTAAATTTGAAATGCAAGGAGGTATTGATGAAAGGGAAAGAAATAATGTTTCCCGGAGCAAGAATTCCGTACGGAACATGGGGCAGCAGTTATTTCCCTGCCTGGCAGACTTCTGCTCTGGCAGAAGTAAACATTGGCCAGTTTGCCGGGGAAGCAATGAATAAGATAATGGGGATGAGGAGAGTACCAAAAAATATCTTGGAATACCTCGTGATTGGATCAACAATTCCTTGGCACTGGAAATTCTGGAATGCACCTCTTGTTGCAAGCTGTCTTGGTCATCGTGTTCCTGGTTATCATATAGAGCAGGCTTGTGCAACTGGACTTCAAGCGATTCTGTTGGCTGCATCAGAGATTGAAGGCGGATCGTATGATATTGTTGGAGTTCTTACGTTCGATCGTACAAGCGATTCTCCCGTTGGTGTATTTCCTGAACGTCGCTCGTACCGCAGAACTGAAGCGCTTGCCGATGTCTGGGATAATTTTGGATTCGATCCGGCAACCGAAAATGCTATGATAAAAACCGCTGGACTTGCCGCAAGAAAATATAGAATTGATCGTGAAGAAGTTGATGATATTACTTTTCACCGATATGAACAATATTTCGACACAAAGAACTCAGGCTGGTTTGAAAATATTCTCATTCCGTTTGATGTGTTAAACAACCAGGGACGTTTCCTCGGCCGAATAGATGACGATAAAGGAGTTCGTGAGATCAGCCGTTCAGCTCTGCGTAGTATGTATGAACTCGATACCTGTGTAACACCAGGAAGCCAGACTCATGCCTCAGACGGTATGGCGACTCTTCTGGTAACCGGAGTTGATAAAGCAAAAGAAATAAGTACAAGAGCCGAAATTGATATTCAGTTTGTAGGGAAATTGGAAGTTAGAACACTGCCAAGCCTTATGCCTGAAGCTCCCGTACTTGCTGTTCAAAAATTATTGGAAAGAACCGGATTAAAAATGAAAGACATGGCTGTTGTTAAGAATCACAATCCGTTTGCCGTAAATGATGCAATCTTTGCAAAGGAAATGAATTATGACTGGCAGAAGATGAATACAACGGGTTGCTCACTAGTCTGGGGACATCCACAGGGACCAACATTAACACGAATTGTTATTGAAGGATTGGAGGAGGCCGTTTCACTGGGAGGTGGATATGTCCTGGTATTCGGTTGTGCTGCTGGGGATGTGGGAATTGCCGCAATCTTAAAAGTATCAGAGGGAGGGAAATAGAAATGATAAAATCATTAAGACAACCGACACTTGAAACAATGGGATTGGGATCAGTTCTTGAAATATTCAAAAATGATAAGCTTCCTGTTGAAGCACCGGAAATAGTGGACAAAGTTTTTGGTAAAGAAGGTGAAAGGGGAAGCCTCGTAATTTCAGGGGCTAATGGAATTGTTGGTGCAGGCAAAGCTATGCAGCTTGGTTCAAGATTGGAGCCGTTTAATGTTCCAGTTGTAGGGCTCGATTTCCCTGGTGTTCCGGATGCTATCAATAAAAAATATGAGGGATTGATTGGAACATTTGGAAAAAGTAAAGCTGATAAAATAATGTCTAATGTTATTCGATTAGCTTATGATGGTGGAAGTCTTCCTGATAAACTTAAAGATTTTAAGCCGCGATTTCTACTAGAGGCGATTCCTGAAATCCTTGATATCAAAAAAAATCATTATGAACTCTTCAGAAAACATTTTCCCGGCATTGAAATTCGTTCTGTAACTTCCGGTTTTCCTCAGTCGGAACTTGGTGTTGGAATTGCACATCCTGCATTTCCGCATGAGATAAATAAAATATGGGAAATCGTGGAAGATAAAACTTCAGATATTACAAAACTCTTGTGGGCTCTCGGCTTGATCCCGGTTCCCGTTAGCGATCACTGGGCGTTTATACTTGATGTACTGTTCTGCGGTATAACACTTTCAGCGTTAAGGTATCATGAAAAAACGAATATGCCTTTCTGGAAGATTGATAAATTCGTCAGAAAAACTGTTGGTCCTAATCCGTTCAGGGCACATGATGCAATTGGTGCTGCCGGTGCAAACTTTTTAACATGGTCATGTTTGCATCATCTTACAAAAAATTACGATAATCTTTTTGAACCGACGGCAGATCTGGTTGAACATAAAGACAGCGGACAAAACTGGTATCCTCCAAATCATTTCAGACCTCTGGTGAACTGGAGTTTGAATGAAAATGAACAGGACGAATTCTTAACCTGGATACAGGGACCACTTTTCCAGATGACGAGTTTACTACTGTATGAAAATCGTGGTCATCTTTCTCATATAAATGCGATAGGTGAATTGTGCGCGCAATTTACTCACGGAGTTATAGCCGATATTCGTCGTGCTGGGAAAGATGAAGTCATCAAAAGAGTTGAATCATATCACAGGCTCAATCCTGAAGTTTCTAAAGATAGCTGGCATCCAGAAACTTTTGATAAAATGAATGTACCTGAATGGCAGCAGCTTTATGTAAATGCTGAGCACGATGGAAATGCCGGAGTGATTACAATCAGTCGTGAAAGCTATAACAGCGATGTTGATGATGAACTTAACCGTGCAATTGACTGGCTTCACAAAGAAAAAATTAAGAATGTAATTGTAACCGGGGATTTTCATCTTTCAACTCAAATGGTAGGTGCAGATACCGGTGAGTTTTTCCCGGCACTGGAAAAAGTTGAAGAAGGATTTAGAATTGCGAGTTCCTGGTCTAAAACAGCCAGAAGACTTAACGATGAGTTTGAAGTATCGGTTGGATTTATAAACGGCAAGCGTTGTATGGGTGGCTTCCTTGAACTGCTTATGCACTGCCATTACCTGGTTTCTGAAGAAACTGCAAGATTAGGAATGCCCGAAGTAACATTACCGGTTGTTCCCGGAATGGAAGGT
>JASFSF010000095.1:0-7691 GCA_050114555.1 Ignavibacteria bacterium | reverse complement strand
CATACCAAATTCGGCATTATCTTCAAACAGTGAGTTTGACCAGGCTGGTCCTCTACCTTCTTTATTAATAGCCCATGGAGTTGTCGGCAAGTTACCACCGTATATCGAAGAACAGCCGGTTGCGTTAGCAATTATAGTTCTATCTCCAAACAACTGGCTTACGAGTTTTACATAAGGTGTTTCACCACAACCAGAGCAAGCACCGGAGAATTCAAACAATGGTTCCAGAAATTGTGAATCTTTAACTTTGCTAACGCTTATTTTTGTTCTGTCAAGATCAGGGAGATTTAAGAAATAATCCCAATTTTCTCTTTCCTGTTTTCTCAGCGGCATCTGCTCTTCCATATTGATTGCTTTAAGTCTCGTTTCTTTCTTATTCTTAGCAGGACAAACATCAACACACAATGCACATCCCGTGCAATCCTCAACGGCAACCTGAAGCAGGTACATCATATTTTCGCCGTAATCTTTCGCTTTAAACTTGCAATACTTTAAATTTTCCGGAGCATTCGCCAGTTCTTTTTCCTCAACAACTTTTGCTCTTATTGTAGCATGCGGACAAACATTTACACACTTGTTACATTGAATACAGGTTTCCATATCCCAAACAGGAACTTCAAGCGCAATGTTTCTCTTTTCCCATTTTGTGGTCGACAGCGGATATGTTCCATCAACAGGAAACTTACTAACAGGAACTAAATCACCATCACCGGCAATAATTTTTCCGGTAACTTCTTTAATAAAATCCGGAGCGTTATCGGGAATAGGGAATTCAATCTGCTGTTTGCTAGTTGCTTTTTTAGGAACTTCAATTTCATGCAGATGTGCAAGCGTTTGATCAACAGCATTAAAATTCATTTGAACGATTTTATCGCCTTTAGTTCCGTATGTCTTTTTAATCGAATCCTTAATCATCTTGATTGCTTCTTCCTTGGGGAAGATATTCGAAATTGCAAAGAAGCAAGTCTGCATGATTGTATTTATTCTAACCCCCATCCCGGTTTCACCGGCAACTTTATACGCGTCTATAGCATAAAATTTCATCTTTTTATCTATAAGGTCCCGCTGCGCTTTTTGAGGTAATGAATCCCACACTTTTTCTGTAGGAAGAGTAGAGTTCAGAAGAAAAGTTGCTCCTTCAACAGCATTTTTAAGCATGTCAATTTTTTCGGTGAAAACACTCTGATGACATGCAATAAAATTTGCTTTGTTAATAAGATAAGTCGATTTAATTTCTTTTGGTCCAAATCGTAGATGAGAAATTGTCATCGAACCGGATTTTTTAGAGTCGTAAACAAAATAACCCTGCGCAAAATTGTCTGTTCCTTCACCAATTATTTTAATAGAATTTTTATTGGCACCTACAGTTCCATCTGCACCAAGTCCAAAGAACATCCCGCGGAAAGTTTTATCCGATTCAACGGAAAATTCCGTATCAAAATCCAAACTGCTGTTTGTCACGTCTTCTTTTATACCAACAGTAAAATGAGTTTTTGGTTTACTTTCGTTTAAGTTATCAAAAACTGTTTTAACCATTGCCGGGGTGAATTCTTTTGAAGAAAGACCATACCTTCCGCCAATTATTTTTGGATAGTCAATCTTTAATTCCCCGTTCATAAATGTTTCTGAAATTGCATTAACAACATCCATATATAATGGCTCGCCCGGTGCGCCCGCTTCTTTTGTGCGGTCCAATACAGCTATCGATTTTACTGATTTTGGAAGCACGTTAAGAAAATAATTAACAGCAAAAGGTCTGTATAACCTCACTTTTATTAATCCAACTTTTTCGCCCTTACCTGTTAGGTAATCAACTGTTTCCTCTGCTGCGTCTGCACCGGATCCCATCATCACGATTATCTTTTCAGCATCTGGATTACCTACATAGTCAAACAGATTATATTTTCTGCCTGTTAGTTTTGCAAACTTATCCATTTGATTTTGAACAATATCGGGACACTTTTCATAGAACGGATTTATCGTTTCTCTTCCCTGGAAAAATACATCAGGGTTCTGGGCAGTTCCGCGAATAAATGGTTTATCCGGACTTAAGGCCCGACTACGATGAGCTCTTACCAACTCATCGTCCATCATTGCATGCATGTCATCGCTGCTCAACTGTTCCATTTTCATTACTTCGTGCGATGTGCGGAATCCGTCGAAAAAGTGTATGAAAGGAACCCTAGCTTCAAGAGTGGCTGCCTGGGCTATTAATGCTTGATCCATAACCTCCTGGGCATTGTTTGAAGCTAACAATGCAAATCCTGTTCCGCGTGTGGCCATAACATCACTATGATCGCCAAAAATTGAAAGCGCGTGAGTTGCCACAGTACGTGCAGAAACATGAAATACAGTCGAAGTTAGTTCGCCGGCAATTTTAAACATATTCGGAATCATCAAGAGTAATCCCTGCGAAGCCGTGAATGTTGTAGTCAGTGCTCCTGATTGTAATGCGCCATGAACACTGCCGGAAGCACCGCCTTCACTCTGTAATTCATTCACATCGGGAACTGTTCCCCAAATATTATTTTTGTTAACAGCTGCCCAGGCATCACACCATTCACCCATATTAGATGATGGTGTAATAGGGTAGATTGCTATTACTTCATTTGTATGAAACGCAGTATAAGCAGCTGCTTCATTTCCATCAATAGTTACTTTTTTTCTTTCCATTTTAAATCCAATAGTTTTGATAAAGAAATAGCCGGAGATTTTCCGAGGCAAATTCCCAAGAATTGTACCACACAAATCCTGCTTTTAATTAAGAATTTAATTAATTTTTTATCATAAATGGAAATATCTCATCTAATTAATTATTGAATTCCCATAATTAAGAATGCAAATTTTTAACAATATAAATCTTGCAATTGGACAAGAAAATTAGTGATTTCACACCCCAATTATTTAATTGATTGATTGTGTTCAGAAGTGAAATAATCTAAATTTAAAATCAATCCTTAATAAATCCATTCACACAGTTTCAATTTGAATAAAAATATTTGCTATATTGTACGCAAAGCTTCGGCAAAGTTTATAATAGTTTAACCTGCACAAACGTTATTTATACTATCTCAAGGAGGCACTATGGAAGCTAACGAATTACAAAACACCGGTTCTAATTATCAGCCGATGACAATCGGTGAATGGATAATTACCTTCATAATTACGTACATACCGCTTGTTGGATTGATAATGCTCTTTGTCTGGGCTTTTGGAGACGGTTCGCATCCCAGCAAAAAAACCTGGGCCCAGGCCAGCCTGATCATGATGGTGATTGGAATAATTCTGATGATTCTCTTTTTCGGAATTATTGTTAGCATATTTGGCAGCTTATTTAGCGGGTATTATCAGTCAGTTTAATTCTGATTGTTAAATATTTAATTATTTAGAGGGGTAAAATGTATTATTACGTCTTTAAAGCAAAGATATTTATGTGAGATTAATAGTGAGGACTTAATGGAAGAAACAATAAAACAAATACAATCACTTGTTGCTACTTACGGGCTGCAGGTCATCGGTGCACTTGCAACACTTATTATAGGAATATGGATTGCTAAATGGATGGCTCGAATTACCGGTAGAGTGTTGAACAAACGCAATGTTGATCCAACCTTAACAAAATTTGCAACAAGCGTTGTTAGAGTTGCATTAATTACTTTTGTAATTATTTCTGCTATAAGCCAGGTAGGAATTGAGACAACATCCTTTATAGCAGTAATTGGAGCCGCCGGTCTTGCGGTTGGCTTTGCTTTGCAGGGTTCATTAGCCAACTTTGCATCCGGAGTAATGTTAATAATATTCAAACCGATAAAGGTTGGGAATTACATTCAAGGTGGTGGTGAGGCTGGTACAGTAGAATCTATTGGCATTTTTGTTACTACGCTGATTACCCCTGATAATAAAGTTATCTTTGTTCCCAACTCAGCTCTTACCGGCAGCAATATTATTAATTATTCAGCAAAAGATACCCGTCGTGTTGACATGGTCTTCGGAATTGGATACAGCGATGATATCGACAAAGCAAAGAGTGTGATTAAAAGTATTCTTGAGAGCGACAACAGAATTTTAAAAGATCCAGCACCACAGATTGTTTTATCAGAATTGGCTGACAGCAGTGTAAATTTTGCTGTGCGGCCATGGGTAAACAGTTTCGATTACTGGGGCGTCTACTTTGATACAACTGAGGCAGTTAAAAAGAAATTTGATGAACAACAAATCTCAATTCCGTTTCCGCAAAGAGATGTTCATTTGTTTCAAGAGCAATAATCAGGAATAAGATTTTTGGAAAGTCAAAATCCATATTCTGCTACTCTCTTAATTTATTGCGAAGACAGGCCGGGAATAATTTCTGCAGTTACGGATTTCATTCATAAACATGAGGGGAATATCATTTATATTGAACAATATGTTGATGCTGAAGAGAAGGTGTTTTTTATGAGAGTTCAATGGGAGCTTGAGGGATTTATTATTTCGCCTGACAAAATCGATACTGTTTTTAAGGAAAGTCTTGCTAAAAAATTCAATATGACATACTACCATCATTTTTCCGATGAGAGATTAAGGATGGCAATATTTGTATCCAAGCTCCCACACTGTTTGTATGACATTCTCTCCAGATGTGAATTTGGAGAATGGCCTGTCGATATCCCTATTATTATAAGTAACCATGAAACGTTAAAACCTGTCGCCGAAAAATTCAATATTGAGTTTCGCCACTTTCCGATCAACCCGGAGAACAAAAAGGGACAGGAAGAAAAAGAGATTAAGTTACTAAAAGATCTTAATATAGACTTTATAGTTCTTGCAAGATATATGCAGATATTGACTGATGACTTCATACATGCATTTCCTGAAAAAATCATAAACATTCATCATTCCTTCCTGCCTGCATTTCCAGGCGCTAAACCCTATCATTCTGCACATGCAAGGGGAGTGAAGATTATTGGTGCGACAAGTCATTATGTTACTGCCGATCTTGATGAAGGACCAATTATTGAACAGGATGTTGTACACGTTACCCACAATGACTCAATAGCAGACTTAATACGAAAAGGACGCGATCTTGAAAAGATAGTTTTGGCTCGTGCAGTGTTAAACCATTTCCAGAGAAAAATCCTGGTATATAAGAACAGAACTGTAGTTTTTAATTAATTTGTACTTCACCTGGATTTTCTACCATCAACTTCATCAGTTCTTCAGCAGCGGTTGAGGCAACTTTTTTAATTAGGTCACGGTTTGTTTCATCTCCTACTTCATAAGTTAAAGCTGGAGCATTAAATGTTCTCTGTACCCACCTGTCGGATGTCGGAGAGTTTCTTTGCGATAATGTGTCGATAATGTTAACATTGTAATCAGGCAGCCTCCTTTGAAGATTAGACAGCCAGCTGCTTATCAGTTTATGATTCTGTTCTGCAACTTTATTTTTCCCCTCTCCCTGTTCATTTGTTATTGTGCTTTCAAGTGAAAGAGTATAAAACACATCTTTTTGAGTTGAATGAAAATCGATAAAGAATTTTAATTCTCCTCCATTATCAATAATGTTCTTTATTTCATCTGAAACTGCTTTCGTTTCGTGTTGGTTGAATTCAATCCAGTCGCGGTTAAGGTCCACACCATTAATGTTATGCCTCCAGTGTCCGTTATCCACACCATCCGGATTAACAAGCGGAACAACGATGATATTGTAATTCTTTCTAAACTCCTCTGCCAATATTTTATCGCTGACAACGGTTTCAACAAATGCCTTAAGGGCAAAGAATCCGGTAACTTCGGGTGGATGCTGCCTTCCGATTATAAATATAAAATCTTTAACATCTTCATTCCCGGAGATGAGCAATTCATTAATCTTTTTCCCTTGGGCGGAATTACCAATGGATTTCATTTCTACATAAGGCAGTGCTGCAATTTTATTTTCCCATTCATTATAATATTTCGAAGTGATTAATTCCTGTGCAGATATCCATAACGTATCGGTTGAAACTGTTACTTCAAATATGGCAGCCTTTGCAGATGTGTCTATAGTAATATTTGTCGTGTCTAATGATTCCCAGTTTATTCCATCATTACTAAGCTTTGGAATATACCTGTGGTTATAATCAACGTACTTTAGGTTCAGATAGATATCCTGTTGTTTCCCGGCCCATAATTTCAACGAAAACCAGGGTGAACCGTTTATCGGTTTGTTCTCCGCATCAATAACTGCCGTGTAGACAGAATCGTTTTCCCTGTAAAAATCATTGAGTCTTGCACCTTCGAATTCATTACTTGCATAAATTCCGAAATCACTAAAGTAGATCGTTCTTTTATGCTGAAAGGATATTTCCTTATCGGTTGTTATTGTTGCACCCGGAGGATCGTATGCAAGACCTTTTACATCTTCCCCCTCCTGTCCGCAACTAATAAATAATATTAAAACAGATAGTATTAAGAACCAATTATACTTTTTCATTTTGTTCTCCAGTTTTTTAACCATGTCGGATAGAAATAATATCTCCATCCTGGATAACATATTCCTTTCCTTCCAGCCGCCAGTGACCGCTTTCCTTTGCCTTTGCAAATGATCCGTGTACAATAAAGTCATCGTAATGAACTACTTCAGCGCGGATGAATTTATTATAAAAATCTGTGTGAATCTCACCTGCAGCTTCCTGCGCATTGCTCCCTTTCCTTATTGTCCATGCCCTGCATTCATCCTCCCCGACTGTAAAAAATGAATGAAGTCCCAGCAAGTCGTATGCTTCACGGATGATGCTGTTCAAAGCCGATTCCTTAATCCCGTATTCCTTCATGAATTCCTTTGATTCTTCGTCGTCAAGTGCGGCCATTTCCATTTCAATCTGCCCAAAGAATGAGAGGGCTTTGGTGTTCGGTCCGACCTTCTTTTTTACAAGTTCATTTAAATATTTCTCTGCATCATCAACCTGGTTTTCATCGAGATTAAGAGCTATTAACATAGGTTTTGCCGATAAAAGCTGATATGATCTTAAAAACTTTAATTCATCTTTGCTAAGATTTGCTTCGCGCAGGGAAGTTTCGCTGTGAAGAATTTCATTGCATTTTTCAAGTACCGGCAGCTCCCGTTTTAAATTCTCATCGCTCGTCTTCATCACTTGCTTTTTAAGAGACTCTAAACGTTTTTCCAAAATCTGCATATCCGATATTAGAAATTCCGTCTCAAACGAATCAATATCTCTAATCATATTAATCGAACTATCAGGATGGGGAACGGTTTCATTTTCAAACAAACGTACTACCTGGATGAGAGCATCGTTGGTTTTCACTTTTCCCAGAAAGTTGCTTGTAAATTGAGTAGAGCCCGAATCACCCTTCTTTAATCCGACCACATCAATAACTTCTATTGTTGCATTTACTTTTTTCTTTGGATTGAATATTTCCGTCAATCTATCCAATCTTTCATCAGGGACTTTAATTACGGACTGATGTGATTCGGATTTTGCAAGCTCATTAGGATCTAAGTGAGTCTTCGTTATTGTTTGATAGAGTGTTGATTTGCCGGAAAATGGGAGACCAACAATTCCTATTTGCATTATTTTCTCAACATTTGACTAAATGAATACAAATATACTAAACTTGGGAAATCCGGTCAGATTGATTAAACTTTTTGTGGGTTGGATTAGATGAATGAGAGAAATCAAAAAAGAATTTTACTATATTTAAACCAAAATGATATA
>JASFSF010000094.1:0-7702 GCA_050114555.1 Ignavibacteria bacterium | reverse complement strand
GTTCCAGCACCGTACTGCATTTCACCATGAGTTAAAGTTGGGCCATCTTCAACGACGAGTACTTTTTTGCCTCTTACCAAGTTTGGTTTTTCAACCGTTACCGGAGAAGCGCCTTCGATTATCGTTGCAGTTGGATTAACTTCATTTACATTATCAATAACATCAAGAATATCATCGCTGTCAGCTGAGTCAATCTTGTTGATGACAACAGCATCAGCCATTCTCAATGATGTATTGCCCGGATAGTAGTACATTTCATGACCCGGTCTATGAGGATCGACAACTGTGAATGTAACATCTGATTTGTAAAATGAGAAATCATTATTTCCACCATCCCATAATATTATATCTGCTTCCTTTTCTGCCTCTCTTAGAATAGCTTCGTAGTCCACGCCGGCATAAATGACACCACCACGTGCAATATGAGGCTCGTATTCTTCAATTTCCTCTATTGTACAATTATGTTTTTTCAGATCGGAATATTTGGCAAATCTCTGAACTTTCTGTTTAACAAGATTACCATAAGGCATAGGATGACGAATTGCAACAACCTTCTTGCCTGCAGCCGTTAGAACTTCCACTACTCTTCTTGAAGTCTGTGATTTTCCACAACCGGTTCTTACAGCAAGCACCGACACGACCCGTTTTTTACTTTTGACCTGGGTTTCACCAGCACCAAGCAATCTAAAAGAAACTCCCATCGCATTTACAATCGATGCTTTGGTCATCACGTATTCAAACTGAACATCGGAATATGAGAATACAACCTCATCAACTTTTAATCTTGCAATTAATTTTTCAAGCTCAGTTTCATCATAAATTTTTATCCCTTTTAGATAAAGTTTACCTGCTAATTGTTTTGGATAAATCCTTCCTTCAATATCCGGAATCTGTGTTGCTGTAAATGCCACAACATTATAATCTTTATTATCTCTGTAGAATACGTTAAAATTATGAAAATCACGCCCGGCAGCGCCCATTATCAGAACATTCTTGCGAGCCATAAATACATCTCCTTTGTTTAAGGGGTTTCGAGTTTAAAGTAAAAATGGTTTCTATCGATTTAAAATGAATCTACAAAATTATGAGTTTTTTTCGAGAAAACAATGAATTTTAGGCTTGCAGTTGAATGAACATTACAATTGTTTGCTTTAAGTAACTTAAACTAAACTTTACCAAATTTATAGTTCGATATTTTTTCAAATAGTTATATTTTGTAGTATAATATTTCAGCATTTTATAAACACTCACATTCAAATTGAAATTTCGTCACACTTATTTTTCCCAAATTTTTATGGAGAAAGAATAATGAGAACAACCTATTTTTTACTTTTATTTTTTATCACTACCCTGTTTTCGATTTCAGCGCAGCAACTGGAAACTTTTAATGAATACTTTACTGATAAAACGATGAGAGTTGACTATCATCATACCGGAGATTCCAAACTAGAAATTGTCTCTCTGGATCAGATTTATGTTTATGGAATATGGGCGGGCAGCAGAACAAATCTAATAGACAAATTTAATATTGGCAGGTACCGTATTCAAATTTATGATGCTTCCTCAGGTAAACTAATTTATTCACGGGGATTTGACAGTTACTTTGGTGAATATAAGACAAGCGGTGCTGCACTTGATGGTGTGGTTAAAACTTTTCACGAAACAGCTATCATTCCGCTGACAAAAAATAAAATTCTGTTTTCTCTTGCAGTAAGAGATAAAGAAAATAATTTCAACGAATTATTTTCAACTATGATTGACCCGGAGAATGTAGATATCAGATATGATGATCTAAATGATCCTTCTGTTAACGTATATGATATGGAAAGTAACGGTGATCCGCACAATAGAGTAGACGTTGCTATAATTGCAGAGGGATATACCAGGATGGAAAAGGATAAATTCCTCAAAGACCTTGCGCATTTTCACGATGTGTTTTTTAATCACGAACCTTATAAATCAATGAAGGATAAATTTAACGTTTACGGTGTCTTTAAACCATCTATAGAGAGCGGAGTTGATGAACCAAGAGCAGGAATATTTAAAAACACAGTTTTAAATTGCACTTTTAATTCACTTGGCTCCGAGAGATATCTTCTTACAGAGGATAACAAATCTTTACGTGATATCGCTGCAAACGTTCCTTATGATGCTTTATATATAATGGTTAATCATAAAAGGTATGGAGGCGGCGGTATTTACAATTTCTATTGTACCTTTACATCTGATACACAATGGAAAGATTATATATTTCTTCACGAATTCGGTCACTCATTTGCCGGCCTTGCAGATGAGTACTATACTTCTTCAACTGCCTATAACGATTTTTATCCGAGAGGGATTGAGCCTGTCGAAGCCAACATAACCGCACTCCTTGATCCGGAAAATATAAAATGGAAACACCTTCTTTCTGCGGGAATTGAATTGCCAACCTTATGGGAAAAAGCAGACTACGATTCGATGGACTATAAATGGCAAAAGCTCAGACGTGAATTAAATAATAAAACCGCTGAATTGAAAAAGAACAAAGCACCTGAAGAAGATGTTGAAAAAGCGGAATTCAATTATGCTTTACAGGATAAACTTCATTCTGATAAAGTTGATGAATATCTTATGAAAAGTAAATTTGCGGGAAAAGTTGGTGCCTTTGAGGGAGCCGGTTATTCTTCACAAGGTTTATATCGACCTATGATTGATTGTATCATGTTTTCTAAAGGTAATAAACCTTTCTGCAAAGTATGCCATATAGCTATAATGGGAATGATTGATACCTACACAGAAAAATAAATCTTGCCTGTTTTGGTGTTGAGTTTGTTAACTGATGATCATGAAAAATGGACTCTAAAACTTTAATAAAATATTATAACAATATCTCGATCAAGGCTGAATCTATCTTTGAGAGGCTTCGGTTAACAGAGCATACCTTTATGATAATTATTGCAATTATCATAGGAATTCTTGCAGGCTTTGCTGCAATTGGAATTCGCGCTCTTATACAAACCATATCACATATTTCATTTACCGGCGAGGGATCACTCCTTGAAAATATAATTAGCACATCATGGTTCTGGATCATTATTATTCCGATAATCGGTGGATTAATTGTCGGTCCATTAATTTACTTCTTTGCACCTGAGGCAAAAGGGCATGGTGTTCCGGAAGTAATGCAAGCAATTCTTATGAAGAGCGGGGTCATACGCGCAAGAGTTGCTTTCATTAAAACTATTGCTTCGGCTGTTACCATCGGAACCGGTGGCTCGGTAGGACGTGAAGGACCGATTATTCAAATAGGTTCAAGTCTTGGTTCAATGGTAGGGCAATTTTTTCGTGTTCCTAAAAGCAAACTAAAGACCCTTGTTGCTTGCGGTTCGGCTGCCGGAATTGCAGCTGCCTTTAATGCTCCAATTGCAGGAGCGCTCTTCGCCGTGGAAATTATTTTAATGGATTTTGCCGTTGCCCAATTTTCGCCGATAGTAATTTCCTCCGTTATGGCTACCGTAATTTCCAGAAGTTTTGAAGGTGACTTTGCTGCCTTCATTGTTCCAAAGTATGAACTTGTCTCTCCATATGAAATTGGGTTCTACTTTTTCCTTGGTGCTCTGGCGGGAATTTTTTCTTACCTCTTCATTAAAGCGCTGTATTTTTCGGAAGATTACTTTGATAACAAATTTAATTTCCCGGAATATTTAAAACCAGCCATCGGTGGGCTTGGGATTGGAATCATTGCACTTCTTTTTCCACAAATTATGGGAGTCGGTTACGATACAATAAACAATGCTCTTTATGGAAACATGATCTGGTATATTGCACTAGCATTAGTGTTTATCAAAATTCTTGCTACTTCTATTACACTGGGATCAGGCGGTTCCGGTGGTATTTTTGCACCCTCATTATTTATGGGTGCAATGCTGGGTTATTTTTTCGGAACCTTTGTTCATCAATATTTTCCCGAAATCAGCGCGACACCCGGGGCTTATGCTCTTGTTGCAATGGGAGGATTGGTAGCAGGAACAACGCGTGCTCCAATCACCGCAATTATAATAGTTTTTGAACTCACAAATGATTATAACATCATACTTCCTTTAATGGTTACGTGTATAATCAGTACAATTCTATCTTCTAAACTTTCCAGGGAATCAATTTATACTTTAAAATTACTGCTTAGAAATATCGGAATTAAAGAAGGGATAGAAGTTAATGTAATGAATTCTATACAGGTAAAAGATGTTTATAAAACAGAGTATGAATTTTTAAATGCTTCCGATAATTTCAGCAAGGTTGTAAATAAAGTAATTCGTGGAAAGGAAACGGAGTATCCTGTAATAACAGGAAATAATTTGTTAGTAGGAGTTATTTCGTTGAAAGATATAAAAGATTATATGTTCGAAAGAGATTCACTCGAAAATATATTAATAGCTGGTGATATAGCAAACACTCATTATGAATCAGTTTTAATTAGTGATGATTGTAATCAGGCAATGGAAAAGTTCAGATTCAGCGATTATGAAGGGCTGCCGGTTTTGGACAATACAAACTCAAATGAAATAATTGGTTTCATCTGGAAAAAAGATATCCTGGATGCATACCATAGCTCAATTGAAAAGAGAGAGATTACATCCAACCTGGCAAGTAAAATTACAATGAAGGAGGAAACTCCACAGGTTCATTTTATGGAGGGATATTCAATAAATGAAATTTCACCACCTAAATCATTCATAAATAAATCAATAAGGCAATTGAATATCAGAGCAAGATATGGTGTGGATGTTCTTTCTATCAAAACAAAACTAAAGCGTGGTGAAAAAATCAAAGCAATACCCGATCCGGATTATGTAATACTGGAAGACGATACAATTATAATTGCCGGGGAGATTAAAAATATTAATGTTTTAAGGCACCTGGATTGATAGTGTTGTACATTAACCGGATAATATTTACTTGAGTAAAACCATCTTTCTACTTTTTACTAATGAACCTGCCTTTAACCGATAATAATAAACACCACTGGTAAGATCGGAAGCGTTGAATGTCACTTCATAATCCCCCTCTTCCTGTCCTTCATTTACTAAAGTTGATATTTCATTTCCCAGAACATCATATATAATCAATGAAACACTTGATGGGCTTACAATTGTGTACCCGATAATTGTATCGTAATTAAAAGGATTGGGATAATTTTGCATTAATCGAAAAATGTCCGGTAAACTTCCGGAACTACTACCGGATGAATCGGGAAAAATTTCATTAAAAATTTTGTCCCATCCAACAATTGCAACCGACTTATCATCATTTAACGCTGCAAATACCCCAAGTGGATAATCAGGCAAAGGATACGGGAAAGAAGCAATACCATCTGTATTCGAAACCCCAGTAATATTTAAAACTCCAAGATGTTCCCACGTATTTCTATCAAAGAATTCAAAATCAGTTAGATTGCCTCGCTGATCCGAAACAACAATAAATCCTTCCCCATTGTCTTTAGAGTTTGATAAAGGACAGTTGTACACAATAATACCTTCCGCATCGGCATTAAATTCCCCGTTCCCAAAATTATTTGAACCATTCTGATCATGCAGCGTGCCATTGGGATTGTAAACATAAACACCTGTGCGATTATTTTCATCCGGTATATAGAGTCTTTCATAGAAAGTGTCGGGAGCTATTGTTTCCAGCCCTCGTTCAGGGGTAAAGTCATTCAAAAAATTTCCCGTTGTTGCATTGTGAATGTCAACTGTAAAATCTGCCGAGACATAAATATTTTTATCGCCATTGGGAAGGATCAATAAAGCAAGATTTGGCTCAGAATGATAGTTCTTTCCATTTTGGTTGAAATTGAACTGGAACGAAAGTGCCGGTAAAGAAAAAACGGATACCGTACTTGAAGGTTCGCCAACCGCAATATAGAGTAAATTTTCCTGCTGGTCTATTGCTATACCATTTACCTGACTATTATTAAATGTTGAATGAGTGAGAGGCGTTTGCTCATTGCCTGCAAACGGATATTTCCATACCTCAACTAAATGGTTACCTTTTGCAGTAACAAACATCAAAGTTTGGCTGCTGTCAGGTGCTTTCCAGAATTCAATCGAATCAACATTTTGTCCTTGACCATTAACTTCTAAATCTGGATCTACAGTAATAACACCGAATGGAGATAACTGACAATGCGGCATCGATTGTGATTGTGTAATACTAGCAATCGCGAAAACTGAAATTATAATAATTAATAATCTGTTCATCTTATTAGTGAAAATCTTCTTTAAATATACGTTTTGAAATAATTACAGAAGCATTCATTAAAAAGTGTAAATATTATTTTAAAAGAACCATTTTTTTTAATTCCGCATAGTTGCCCGCTTTAAGAACGTAGAGGTAAATTCCACTAGGTAAATCACCCGCATCAAATATCAGTTCATAATTACCGGCATTTTTATACTCATCAACCAAAACTGAAATCGCATTTCCAATCACATTATAGACCGTAATGTTTACAAATTCTGGTGTTGGTAACTGGTATCTTATTTTTGTTGAAGGATTAAACGGATTTGGATAATTCTGGTCTAACACGAAATTGCTAGGAATCTGAAAATTTGATTCTACTGGTGAAGTATTAAATTCTCTTGGATTCCAATACTCTGTATCAACTGGTAGCCCCAAATCTTCATATTTACATACCTGCACGGTAAATGGACTTGAACCTGAACCATCGTGAATTATAAACATTCCCCCTGGAAATCCCGTACCTAAATTTACATTTGTAACATCAATACCATCTGTATTGCTTGCACCAACAACTTCTATAGTCTTTACAAAATTATGAGGCTCTTTTCTTTCATATATCATATAAGTATCGCTCCCCTGACTTGAAGCTATCAGGTAACCTTCTCCATTTGCTGCATAGTATATCGTTATTCCTTCCACATCTGCTGTTAATCCACTATCGCCCACTGCAGCTACTAATGTTCTCACAGGATTTGAAACTATCGGATCAGCATCATATTTATATATCCCCTCTCCTTCATTTGCACAATATAGTTCCCCCGTTTCATCATCTGCTACCAATCCCTCTGTTATATCACCTGAACCATTGTTCCAGGTTCGTTTCAATACTCCTCCTATCGTTCCATCTCCATTATCTACTAACTCCCATTGCTTCATCTGAGTTGAATTACTTGATGCTATCGCATAGTACTTTCCTGTTGTCATACTTCGATATAAACAGAATCCATAATTATTCCCTGTCATTCCACTATCACTGAATTCGCTTACGTATAACAGCTGTCGAGTTGCAGGATCAACTTTATACAGTACAATTGTTCCGTTACTCCTATCATTATAACCAACTATATCAGTTGGGTGACCCGATAACAGAAAATTATACCTGATATCAATATTTCCCGGTTTCCCCGGGACATCTATCGTCTGAAGCGTATTCCCATTTAAATCATATACAAAAATTTTATTGGCTGTCTTATCGGAGGTTATGATTGTACTTTGGGATGAATCGGAACTAATCCACACACACATATCATCCTGGTCTGCTATTCCTGAAGCATTTAACGTCAAAGTGGGCGTTACAACCGTTGTCTGTGTATAAACGATATTACTCACTATTATCAAAAGAAAAATCAACAACGATAATTTATAATTGTACTTCAGCATTTGCATTCAGCTCTTCGCATTTTAATTTTTCAATCAATAT
>JASFSF010000093.1:0-7771 GCA_050114555.1 Ignavibacteria bacterium | reverse complement strand
AAAAATTTGAAACTTCATTATCCAAAAAATAAAATTTACCGTCGGTGGGGTTATCCAGTAATCCCAGAATATTAAGAAGGGTTGATTTACCGCAGCCCGATGGGCCCATTATTGAAACGAATTCACCTTCCTGTATTTCCATATTCACATCATTCAGGGCAGTTGTTTCAACTTCCTCGGTTGTAAATATTTTCTTTAGGTTGTCTGTCTTAATCATTTATTTCTCCGTTTGATGATTGATTTAATTTAAAACTAGTTTATCTACATCACCGTAATTATCATACGATGAAGTAATCACTTTTTCACCTTCCTTTAATCCGCTCAGCACTTCAAACACCATAGTATTTTGTCTGCCAAGAGAAATTTGTCTTTTAGTTGCAACCGTACTGGATTCATCCAGTACAAAAATCCACTGTCCGCCAGTTGTTTGATAAAATCCGCCGCGTGCTATAGTTATAGCATCAGTTAAATCTCCCAGTTCAAGTTTGATTCTAACGGTTTGACCGCGGCGTATACCTGTAGGAACTTCGTCAACAAAATTCATATCTACTTCAAATCTTCCATTAGTAACCTGAACGTATACGGTTTTAATTTCTACTTTATAATTTTTATCAGCGAATGGAAACTCTCCCATCAAGCCTTTTGTGATTTTTGAAAGGTAATGTTCATCTATCTGAACTCTTATTTTAAAATTATCCACGTCATCAATCCGGCCCAGGTTTTGTCCCCTATTAATTGATTGCCCGATTTCAGCATTAAGTGCAGTTAGCTGTCCCTTTATAGGTGCTTTAATTGTAAGATTCTCCATCTGCATTTTTATCATATCGAGGTTTGCTTTCATTCTCTCAATACCAACCTCAAGCTGTTGTATCTGATCGGCCTGGAAGATTGAATCCTGTTTATATCTCTCCGATGTCAGATCCCGTAGGTGAAGTAAATACTCATAATCGTCTTGAGTCTCTTCAAATTCAATCTTCGATATATATTGTTTATCATAGAGTATTTTAGCATTCTCATATTTTCTTTTTTGTTTAATCAAATCCTTTTCAGTTTGTAAAAGCTGACCTTCTAATTGGAGACGATTTTGTTCCATGTACAGACGGGTGCTCCTTAAAGAATTGATCTGCTGAAATAATTGTGCTTCATTGTACATGATTCTTAAAGACATATCGGGATTTTCAAGTTGAATAATCGGATCTCCAACTTCCAGGAATGTTCCCTCCTCAACAAATTTTGTTACAACCCTACCTCCATCTGTAACATCAAGGAAAAAAGTTTCAATAGGTTCCACTGTACCACTTACCGGAATGAATTCTTGAAATGGACTATATTCAACGGTTGATATTGTAACGCGTTCTTTTTCAACATTTAATTTTCTGCTGCTATCCATAAAAAAAATCATATAAAGCAGAAATCCAACAAACACAGCTATTGCTGATGCATAGGTTATCTTTTTAGGTGTCCACTTCTTTTTTTCTATTTTTTTATCCATAGCCACAAGATTTTTTTTATGACTACTTAGCCCATTATTATGCCAGATGATTTTTCAGTTCAGATTTACCAATTTTTTACCGAATAAATCAGAAAAAATTGAAAAGTGGTTAATAATCGTACTTTTCAGGGAGAATACTTATTTTAATAAATCTAAATAAATCGTCCGTTTTCATTACAATGGCGTGCGATTCCGAACAGCAAATCCAGACAGAAAAAGTAGACAAAAATAAGATCGTCAGAGTCAGGTTATGTTTGGTTATGCATTCTAAGATTCAGGTGTATATAAGCTCTTGGAACGAGTATGCAGGTATTAACTTACAGGTAGGTATTATTCAGTGAATTTTATAATTTTTAATTTGAAAGGTGAACTATGCAATATAAAATTCTGTTTGGTCCAGCTTTTCCGTTACAGGGATAGATCCTTGCAACAGATTATATTCAACTTTGGATATGGTAATGTGCCCCATCTTAATGTTCACACTTAAACCACTTTTCACGAAAGCAGAGAAATAAAATAAGATCCCCAAAAAGATCACAACTACAAACACAAATAATAATCGTTTGATTGTTGTTTTATATTTATCTGTTTTTTTAGACATCGTTTTATTAAAATTACTAATGATAACCAGCCTATAATTATGCCAACAACTTTTCTGATGATTAAAATTTCATCTCGATAAATAAATGTTGATTATTCTAAATAATTCAACTTAACTAGGAGCATGTATTATTTAATGCAAAATTTAAAATATCGTACGGTATAGTTACAATTGTGTGCGATTCCGAACAACTTTAATTAAATTTGAATCCGGATTAGAAGAAAATATTTGGAATATCTTTTGAGATCAAATATTAAAACTAAAATCTATGAGTAAGCAATCTGCAAAAATATTAATCGTCGATGATAATAAAGATATTTTGCTCGCTGCAAAATTATTATTAAAACCACATTTTAGTGTCATCCATACAGAGAGTAACCCCGAGTCTATTATTCCATCTTTAATTAATGAGAACTATGATGTGATCTTGCTTGATATGAATTTCACACGTGATATGACGAGCGGTCAGGAGGGTTTCTATTGGCTGGATGAAATTTTGAAGACCGATCCATCTGCAATAGTGATTTTGATGACTGCATATGGTGACATCGACACGGCGGTGAAAGCTGTTAAAGGTGGTGCAACCGATTTTGTGTTGAAACCGTGGCAAAATGAAAAATTACTCACCACGTTGTCAACTGCACTCGATTTAAGGATGTCCAGAATTGAAGTTGATAAATTACGTACAAAGTCACAGCAGCTAAGCAAGGATATCGATAAAAAATACCATAACATGATCGGCGTTTCACCGGTTATGCAGAACGTATTCAACACCATAGATAAAGTGGCAATGACGGATGCTAATGTATTAATACTGGGTGAGAACGGAACAGGCAAAGAACTTGTTGCACGGGCATTGCACAGGCAATCAAACAGAAGTGATGAAGTTTTTATCGGAGTTGATGTCGGATCGATAAATCCAACTTTATTTGAGAGTGAATTTTTCGGGCATACAAAAGGTTCCTTTACCGATGCAAAAGAAGATCGTGCCGGAAGGCTGGAAATAGCTTCGGGAGGGACATTATTCCTGGATGAAATTGGAAACATACCAATTGAATTGCAAGCCAAACTATTAGCAGTTCTTGAAAACAGAGAAGTCTCACGGGTTGGTTCAAATACGAAGAAACAGATCGACATCAGATTGATTTGCGCAACAAATCGGTCTCCCCTCGAAATGATTGCCGAAAACAAGTTCAGGCAGGATTTACTCTACAGGATAAACACTGTTGAAATTAATATTCCGCCTTTAAGGAAAAGGAAAGAAGATATTCCTTTATTAGCAGAATTTTTCCTTGATACTTACAAATCAAAATATAACAAATCCTCCTTGAGGTATAATTCACAAACATTAAAGAAGCTTGAGAATTATAACTGGCCTGGAAATGTACGTGAACTTCAGCATGCAGTTGAAAGATGTGTCATTCTTTGTGAAGACAAAATTATCCAACCAAAGGATTTCTATTTCCCGTCTGTTCAACCGGAAGACGGCGGAGAACAACTTGGACTTGGTACAACAAATCTCGAACAACTTGAGAAAATGGTAATCAGGAAAGTACTAAGCAAGTACAACGGGAATATAACGAAAGCTGCCATTGATTTAGGATTAACTAGAACCTCACTGTACAGGAGAATGGAAAAATACGGATTGTGATTCATTTATGTCTCATAAGTTAAAGATAGTACTTAATCTAAGAAGATAATTTCTATAATATGCTAACCTTTCGCTTTAAAGTTATTGTAAGAGTTTTATTAATTGTACTAACATTATTCGTTGCATTCCAACAATATTACGGTGCTGATTCTATAATGATATCAGCTCTATTATTAATTCTATTTGTCTTTCAGGTTGTTTTATTAATCAGGTATATAGACAGAACCAATAAAGACCTGTCAAAATTTTTATTCTCAATAAAATACTCTGATTTTTCCCAAACTTTTACAAATGAATCTTTGGGTGGTTCTTTTAAAGATTTAAATAGCGCATTCAATGAGGTATTACAAAAATTTCGTAAAGCTCGGAGTGAGAAGGAGGAAAACTTTCGCTATTTGCAAACGGTTGTCAGACACGTTGGCATCGGATTAATATCTTATGACCAGGAAGGAAAAGTTGAATTAATAAATAACACTGCAAAACGGCTGTTGAAGGTGCCTCATTTAAATAACATCATGAATCTGAATAAAATCAGCCATAACCTTGGTAATGATCTTTTAAATTTAAATACAGGAGATAAAAAAATTATAAAAGTTACTGCACAGGACGAAATGTTCCAGTTAATGGTATATGCAACTAATTTCAAGTTGAAAGAAAAAATGTATACGCTGATATCATTACAGAATATCCAGCAGGAATTGGATGAAACGGAAATGGAAGCCTGGCAAAAACTGATTAGAATTTTAACACACGAAATCATGAATTCCGTTGCCCCGATTGCATCTCTTGCAGAAACAGTAGAGAAAATGCTTCCGGAACATCTATCTGAAAATTCCCCCGTAAATGAAGAGACCTTTCAGGATATCAATAATGCTCTTACCACTATCCAGAAAAGGAGTCACGGGTTGATTCATTTTGTTGACCAATACAGGAGCCTGGTTAAAATCCCACGACCAAACTTTCAATATTTCAAAATAGATTCACTCATGAGCAGAATTGTGAGTTTGATGAAAAATGATTTAGAAAACTGTAATATTAAATTTATAGTTAAAATCATTCCTATCACATTAAAACTAAATGCCGATGCTGAACAGATAGAACAGGTTTTAATTAATTTAGTAATAAATGCAATTCATGCAGTAAAAGAAGTTAAAGAACCATCAATTGAAGTAACGGCGTACAATGATTCTTACCAAAAAATAAATATTATGGTCAAAGACAACGGTGAAGGTGTAAGCAAAGAAATACAGGATAAAATATTTATACCATTCTTTACCACCAAGCAGGAGGGATCAGGTATCGGGCTTAGCTTATCCCGCCAGATAATGCGCGCTCATGGGGGAACAATCAGAATCGTTTCGAATGAATCAGAATATACTTCAGTAATTTTAAGATTTTAGCTACCAGAAAATTCCAATCATTAATGCAACAAAAGAAAGAATTATCATAGATAGAATTCTATAATTCTGGTACCATGGTAAAACTTTCAACTCCACAGTTTCTGAATCGTAGAGCTTTTTTGTCCAGATAAATGCTTCTATTTTATCCTTATCAGGCGGTGAAGTTGACAGGCTAACAACCACTATAACAAAAATACTTACTAATAATATTATACCTGCCATATAGAGGAAGTGTATTTGTGTTAAAATGTTTTCTGCACTGGTTATAGTCGATGCTATACCGAGGATTGCAATGATTCCCCCAATAATTATTGCTGCAAAAGCTCCATGTCCGTTCGCTCTTCGCCAAAACAGACCAGTTAAAAATAATGCAACAATCGGCGGACTGATGAAGGCCAGTATGTTTTGCAAGTAACTAAACAATGAAGGAAAATTTTTGATTTGCGGCGCCCAGGCTGCAGCTAATATCATAAAAATAAATGTAAACAAACGCCCTACCCATGTAAGTACTTTTTGACTGGCATCTGGTTTTAGTTTCCTGAAAAAATCCATTGTAACCAGGGTTGATGCAGAATTTAAAGTCGAATCAATACTCGATCTGATCGCCGCAAGTAATCCTGCTGCAACTATTCCAATTACTCCTACGGGAAGCAAATCAAACATTAATGTTGGAAACACCATGTCAGGATTATCCAGTTCAGGATAAAGAACTCTTGCAAAAGTTCCCGGAAGAACCATAATAAATATAAGCGGAATTTTTAAGGCTGCAGCAAATAGCGCACCCCACCGTCCATGATTTACATTTTTTGCTCCTAATACCCTCTGCACCATAAATTGGTTAGTACACCAGAAATAAAATCCTAATATAGGAACGCCAATTAACAATCCAAGCCAAGGCAGGAATAAATCGTCAAACGGCATTATAATTCCAAGCATTTCCGGCGATGTAACGCTTTTAACAGCTTCCCAGCTACCTCCAATTTCGATGAAAGACAATAGTGCAACAATTGTTGCAGCGATTGTAAGTAAAACAGCTTGAACTGCATCTGTGAATACAACTGCAGCAAGTCCGCCAACAATCGTGTAAGACCCGGCAAGTACTGCCAAAATAGCTACAGCCTGCCAGATTTCAACCTGCGGAAAAATCAACTGGATGACAAGTGCTCCTGCATATAAAGAACCTGCAGTATCGATAATAATTGTACCAACCAAAGTTAATCCTGAAAAATAATATCGCGATCTTGCATCGAATCTTTTCTCAAGAAACTCAGGCATAGTATAGACTTGTGACTTCAAATAATATGGAAGGAAAAAGATGGCAAAGAAAACTAAAACAACTGCCGCCATCCATTCATAATTATATACCGATATTCCCGTACTATAAGCAGCTCCAGATAAACCTATAAGACTACTGCTCGACATGTTGGAAGCGAAAAGAGAGAGTCCTACAAGCGCCCAAGTAAATCTTCTCCCGCCAAGAAAATAATCTTCCGCACTCTCTTTCTTTTTAGCAAACCGAAGTCCGAATATTATTACAACTACAGCATAGACTATAACGATTATAAGATCGATTGTGCTGAATTCAAAATGAGGCATGAAATCCTAATAATTGAAAGTGTAATCGTGATACTAAAAAGATTTAAATTAGTTATCAATCCTGGTGATTGTAATTGATCCTAACGGAGCAACAACATTATTAACCGCCAGCGGAGCTGTAGTGATTTCAGCTATCGGTATTCTTGGAATACTGGGATCATCTTCCGATAAAAAAGTTGGTCCGTCATCTGTCCCTGCATCATAAATATCAACAATAATAGGCGGGGTTGTTATCCACTCATTGTTTACATAAAGGTTAATATCTTCTATAGCGATAAACCAATCAGGACTCGGGGCTAACATAGAAACTACAGTAACAAAAGAATGAGAGGATGAAATGTTAAATTCAACACTTACATCTCCGGGTGAAGTACCAACTCCCCCTTCGCTGATTAATACCTCTCCGCTTCCCTCAGAAATATGATTTTGTATTTCATCCTGAAGGGGATCTTTGCTACCTAATTCTGCCATATTTTTTATTCCATCAGTGGCAATTTGACCGGCATTAAATAGCGAGACATTTCCATTATGGGTGATTCCAATCAATCCTGAAAAGTGTGGATTTGATGGGAAGTCGTTTGGGTGAGTTTGTGCACTCCACGTTGCGTTAAATGTTAATCTGTATCTTGCATTCGATTCTGAATTCGGCGTTAAATTATTATTTTCTGTGCAACCAAAAAGTAATACGATTATTAATCCTGTTATTACAATTACTTTCATTTCCAAGCCTCATCGAATATCATTTCTAAGTACAAATAATATATAATATTCTATTTAGAAAATAAGCTGCAAAATTATATCCGATAACTTCGTTATGTAACGAAGTTCTCGAATCATAATATAATGTGGATGGACCTAAATATTACGATTTAACAGATAAATACTAAATAATTCTGATCCAGTGCATTAATTTTTCCTCCATTCCGGAAACCTTCCTGGTGTGTAAGGAGCACCAAGTTTTTCCAATGTATCTTCAATTCTTTTAATTTTACTATCAATTGATTTGAGAGAGTTAATCAAGTTATCAAATT
>JASFSF010000092.1:0-7776 GCA_050114555.1 Ignavibacteria bacterium | reverse complement strand
ATCGAACAGAGTTTTTAGCGCCCACCAAACAGATTCTATATAATTGTTTGTTAGGGTTATATACGCCGATTTCAGATCAATCCAGTAGCCCATACGGGTTGTCATTTTTTCCCAGAGATCCAGGTATGTAAAAACAGATTCCCTGCAAGCCTGATTATATTTATCGATACCGTACTCAGCTACTTCACTTTTATGTTTAATTCCAATCTTTTTTTCTACTTCAATTTCAACCGGAAGCCCGTGAGTATCCCAGCCCGCTTTTCTTTCAACACGATAGCCCTGCATTGTTTTATAACGGCAGACTAAATCTTTCAGTGTTCGAGACATTACGTGGTGAATGCCAGGTTTTCCGTTAGCTGTTGGGGGGCCTTCATAAAAAGTGTAAGACTTATCTTCGCTTCTGGCAGTTACACTTTTTTCAAATATCTTATTCGCTTCCCAGAATTTTAATACATTCTTTTCAATTTCCGGGATGCTTATATTATCTATATTCTGCTTAAACATTTATTGTGGTGAATCTATCTTTTATTTTTTGTCTTCGTACTGTTTGATTAATTCCTTTTCGGTTTGAATGAGCTCTCTTAACTCTTGTTCGACCGATTCTTTAGTCTGAATAATTTGATTCGCCTTTGCCTGGGCTTCATTTACAATTTTTTCTGCCTTAACTGCTGCCTCTTTAATAATAAGTTCCGCTTCCTTTTTAACTACTTCCGTTTCTCTTTCCAGAATTCCAACTTGCTTCTCCAGTTCTGCCGAATTTTTCCTGTTGTTAATAACTTCCTGAACCGACATACCAAAAAACGACATGGCGCCAAGTGTTATATTCCTGAGTGAATAGAGGATAAGGTTTTCTGTTAACAACTCATTTGCAGCAAAGTAGGAACCGAAAAATGTAACAATGAACATGCTGAAAACAGTTATGCCGATTATCACAGCAAAAACTATTTTTCCTCCACGATGCCATCCAAAAATTTTGTTGATGTACCAACCACAAGCAAAACATAATATTGAAAGAACAAACCACACGGCAAAATTCTGTTCGCCAAAGTTGAATAGTGACGTGTTGAGAAAATCCGATGAGAAGATAAGAACACCCAGCAGCACCGGGGTTGCATAGTTTATGTATGAAACTTTTTGCATTACAGGTTTTTTATAACCTCCTTCATAATCAAAGTCATTTTTGGTTCTGCTTGCATAGCCGTAGCAATTATTTCATCAACATTTACTGGTTTCAGCGCATCTGGAAAACATTCATCTGTAATGATACTTATTCCAAGTACTTTAATACCCATATGATTTGCTACAATATTTTCAGGAATGGTTGACATTCCAACCACATCTGCACCCATTGCTCTTAAAAATCTATACTCCGCTTTCGTTTCCAGATTTGGTCCGGGAACAGCTACGTAAACACCTTTTTGAACTTTAATTTTATTTTCCAGAGCAACCTTTTCAGCAAGGTCGATTAATTCAAGATTATAAGGTTCACTCATATCGGGAAAACGAGGACCAAGTTCATCTTCATTCATTCCAATTAACGGATTATCACCGAGCAAGTTTATATGATCGACCATTATCATTATATCGCCGCGTTTGAAAATCGGATTCATTCCGCCGCAAGCATTTGAGACGAGCAATGTTTTTACTCCGAGATATTTCATTAACCTTATCGGATAGGTTATTTGTTTCATCGAATAACCTTCGTAAAAATGAAACCTGCCCTGCATTGCCACGACATTGTTATCACTGATTTTTCCGAAAATCAATTTGCCGTGATGTGATTCAACTGTCGACAACCGAAAGTGCGGCAAATTTTCATAATCAATTTCATGTTGAATGTTTATTTCCCTGGCTAATCCACCAAGACCCGTTCCAAGAACAATTCCAAAGGGATATTCCTCTTTGGTTGTTTTTCTAATTACCTCGAGAGTGTCATTAATTTTTGAAGTTAGTTCACTCATAACTATAAAATTTTATTAACTATATCGTCAACATCAACGTCTATTTCATCCGTCGATTCCTGCTTTTTAGGTTTTCCCTTTCCATCGGAAAGACTACTCTTTGTCTCGAACAATCCTGCCTGCGTTTCAATAATAGCTTTCAACTTTGCTATTATTAAATCTTTCTGTTCTCTAAGAGTTAACACAGCATTTCTAATTTCGTTTGCGCTTTCTCTGGCCCGGTTTACTATCCGCGCAGCTTTTAACTCCGCTTCCCTTATAATTTCTTTGGAATCGTTCTGTGCCGGTTCTGTTTCCCGTCGTTCAGTTTCTTTCTGTTTAGCTAAAGCTTTCTTTAATTCTTCTTCTAATGAATCTACCTGCTCAATCTTTACCTTTAGATTGTTAACTTCAATCTGAAGGTTCTGGTTTGATGTTAACAGTTCGTCCACCTCGGCAGCAATTTTATTCAGATATGCTTTAACTTCATCCCGGTTATAGCCACGAAAAGAATTTTCGAACTCCATTGATCTGATATTTGTTGGGCTAATACTCATATTTGCCGCCAATCCTTTGAATAATCTCTGGCTCCAAAGATTGCCGAACCAATTCTAAGCATGGTTGCTCCCTCTTCAATCGCTATTTCAAAATCGCCGGTCATTCCCATCGAAAGCACCCTGAAATCATATCCCTGATTGTTAAATTTATCTTTCAATTTACGCAAATCGGAAAAACTTTTCCTAATTATTTTATCATCATCAGTATATGGTGCCATAGTCATTAAACCGGTCAGATTCAGGTTCGAACACGATTTACAATGCTCAGCAAGTCTGAATATCTCCTCATCTTCAATCAATCCTGCTTTAGTATCTTCATATGAAGTTTTAATCTCCAGAAGGATCTCCTGATTTTTATCGTGTTTTTCAGCTTGCTTGTTAATTTCATCCGCAAGAGAAATAGAATCGACTGAGTGTATAAGTGATGCTGCCTTAACTACATATTTTACCTTATTTTTTTGTAACGATCCGATAAAATGCCACGTTACTTCGTGTCCCATTATTTCAAATTTATCTCTCAGCTCCTGGGCTTTGTTTTCACCAAAATCTGTGAGACCACATCCTTTGGCTTCCCTTATATTTTTAATCCCAAAATATTTCGATACTGCTACTAATTTTATCTCCTCAGGATTCCAGCCCGAGTGGATGCATTTATTGGATATTCTATCCTGTAACCTTGTTAAATTATCGGCAATCATATCAAAATTAAGAGTGTGAATCTATCGCTTTTAGCATCAAAAATCAATGATACTAGATCACCGTTATCATGCTTTTAAATAGTCTTAGCTATTTCTACTTAAACGCTGAATTGATATTAACATTAAGAAATAATGATCTGAATTAAAACAAAATATGACAACAATTTGCACCGATAACTCACAAATTTGATAGCTGTAAATCACAATTTTATTAAGTTTGATTGTGCCAATTTTATAATTATGGAGCAACCCATGGGACTCGAATTAATAGATGAAATTAAAGATAAAGCAAAAGTACTAAGAAAAACCATTGTACTTCCCGAATCACATGACGAAAGAGTATTAAAAGCAGCCCGGATCTTAACAAACGAAAAAACTGTATCTGTTATTACTCTGGGTAATGAAGAGATAATCAGAACCGATGCGAAAAAGCTGGATGTTGATCTGACCGGGGTAAGAATTATCGATCCATCGAAATCGGATCAATTAAGTGATTTTACAAACATCTTTTTCAACCTCAGAAAGCATAAAGGAATAACTATCGAAGAGGCCCGTAAGGCGGTAACAAAAGATCTTTTCTTCGGTGCAATGATGGTTCGCGAAGGTTTGGCTGACGGGAGTGTTGCCGGTTCAACTGCATCAACAGGTGATGTAATGCGTGCAGGAATTCAATGTGTAGGCATGCCTGAAGGAATATCAATTGTTTCAAGTTTCTTCTTAATGCTGTTTACAAAAAATACATTGTCCTTTGCAGATTGTGCAGTCGTCCCGAATCCAGATGCAATTCAATTAGCAGATATTGCTATATCAACTGCAGATAATCATAGAAAATTAACTGATCAGGAACCCCTAATTGCTATGCTTTCATTTTCAACAAAGGGGAGTGCAAGTCACGAATTAATTGACAAAGTAATTGAAGCCACAAAGATTGTTAAAGAAAAAAGGCCTGACATAAAAGTAGACGGTGAATTGCAGTTTGATGCAGCCTTGCTCGAAAACATCGGCAATAAAAAAGCTCCCGGAAGTCCTGTTGCAGGTAAAGCTAATGTAATGATATTTCCCGATTTAAATGCCGGCAATATTGGTTACAAGATCGCACAGCGTCTTGGTGGCGGGGAAGCTATTGGTCCGTTAGTTCAAGGATTAAATAAACCCTGTTTTGATTTGAGTCGCGGTTGCAGTGTTGATGATATTGTGAATACCACTTCATTTGCCGCTGTAATGAGTTGATAATTATCTTGAATAAGCTGGGATTTTAGTTGTTAAAAGATTAAAGAAAAGATGATGCGAGAAATTTAATCCAATCCCTGTTCTTTTCGGATTAACATTTTAGCATTAATTATCTTATTGTGCTCCATGTTTAACATTCCCCCAATAATTTTTATTATATGGTCTTCATATTTGTCAAGTTTTTTATCTGTATAGATTAATCTCCAGAGATTTTTAAGCAGCTCAAATTTATCTTCGGTTGAAAAATTTTCGTTTATAATTCCGGAAAACTCATAAAGACTTACACTTTCATCGAGTTTCTTTTTAGAAAGATCAAGTAGTTCATTTACATATTCATCTTCAAGATCAAAACGATTTTTAAGTGAATGAATAATATGCTGCCTTTCTTCCTCGGTAAATTCTCCATCTGCCCCTGCCAGCTCGATGAATATTGCTGCAGTTGCAACCTGAATTTGTTTCTGGTATTTACCCGATGATCTGGGATCATAATCCGGGCTATCTACACTACTTTTACCTATCAATATATTTTTTAATGAATCAAACATTGTGATATGCTTCCTATAGGAAATTCAAATTAAGTTATTGTTGAAAATAATTCTCATCAACCACAAATTTCAAGTGTAAGATATTTGCACATTAAAAGATTTCTAAATCCAGTTCCATATGTATCAGCTCTCTTTTGTATCGTTTGTCTTCTCCTCTGGATATTTCTTCGAAACCAAGATTTCTGTAAAGATTTAGTGCTGCAACCAATTTATGGCTTGTACTAAGAATCATTCGCTTTGCTTTTTTTTCTACTGCAAATCCAATTGAGGTAAGAGCAAGTTTTTTCCCTGCCTGTTTTCCCTGAGCTTTTTTAGTTACCGCCATCTTTGTTAGTTCGTAAGTCTCGGGATCTTTCTTTAAAACTGCACAGGTTCCTACAACTTCTTTATCCAGTAAAGCAAAAAATATTTCTCCACACTTTTTGATTATTTCCTTTTCCGGATCCCATAATAATCGCTTATCTTCTTCTTCAACTTCAAAATACTTCTCAAGCCATTCATAATTTAATTCCTGGAATTTCTTTCCATATTTTTTATCGAATGTTATAATCACAATTTCTTTCATTGCATTTTTACTTAGGCGATCATTTAGAATTTTGTGAAGTTCTTTTTCTTTCACTGCCTTTTCAAACTTCATTAAAGAATACGATAAGTTACCATCAATGTTGTTCACCATTGATTCGAGACTATCATCTATTTCTTCCAATAGCGGTTTGATTTTCTGAAACTCGGCTTCTCCTTTTCTTGTTAATTTAATGATTGTTATACGCTTGTCTTTGACCGATTTGCTGGAAGCAACCCATCCCTTTTTAGTCAGATTACCTGTAACCTGAACTATCGCCGGATGTGTCATCCCTAGGAAACTTGCCATTTCACTAACACTGACAGATTCGTATTTCAACAATGTAATCAAAACAGGTATTGTGCGCTTGTCAAAAAAGTAACCTGAATTCTCAAGAATTTTGGAAGTCTGCGAAAGTAATTCCTCGCCGATCTTCTTCAATTTTAGTCCAAAAAGAAATTTGTTATTCATAATATTAAGTCATTTATTACGTAATAACTTACATAATATTTTAAGCCAATACAACATTCTATTTTCTGCATTCTTTTACTCTTGATAATCTAATTCGGAAAGTAAATCAGGAAGATCGAGCGGTGATGTTAGATGAATGAAATTACCTTCCTCATCTGTTGGCCATACATCACTCGTTCTGTCACAGTATAGTTCAATCCCATTACCATCAGGATCTTCTATATAAATTGATTCTGTTATTCCATGATCTGATGCCCCAACGAGCGGATATTTTGCTTCCCACAATACTTTAAATGCACGGGCAAGTTCATGCCTGCTCGGGTATAAAATTGCAAAATGATAAAGTCCGGAATGACCATCCGGCGCAGGTGTTATATTGGGCCCGGCCCAGGTATTCAATCCGATGCGATGGTGATAATCACCCGAAGATAAAAATGCTGCTGAATCACCAAATCTTGCCGTAACACTAAAACCTAATAGCTCACAATAAAATTTTATCGATCGCTCCAGATCAGCAACAGTTAAATGAACATGTCCTATGTGTGAATTGGGGTGAATTGAATACTTCATATTAAACTGTACTTTCTTATTGTTCTAATCCATTGTTTATGTGATGCAAAGTAATATTTACTTTTCTATATCATTAACAGGGGCTGGCTTAACATGCCAGATCTTTTCGGCATATTCCTTTACAGAACGGTCGCTTGAAAACTTTCCTATCTTCGCGACATTTGTTATGGACATCCTGGTCCAATGTTCAACATTCTTATAAGCCTCGCTTACTTCATCCTGCTTATCAATATACGATTGATAATCCGCAAGTAGAAAGTATTTATCCTGGTGAAGTAATTCGTCAATTAACGAATTAAAAATTTTAGGTTCGCTCTTATTAAAATAATCCGAGCTAATCATATCCAACACTCTTTTCAGCATTGGATTTTTATCGTAATATTTTCTCGGCTCATAACCAATCTTTTTAATCTTAACAATTTCATCTGCTAATAAACCAAATATAAAGATATTATCCTCGCCTACTTCTTCTCTAATCTCGATATTTGCCCCATCCATAGTACCTATAGTAATTGCTCCGTTAAGTGCAAACTTCATATTTCCTGTTCCTGATGCTTCAAGTCCAGCCATTGAAATCTGTTGAGAAAGTTCGGATGCGGGAATTATCAATTCGGCAAGTGAAACCGAATAATTTTTCAAAAATACCACCTTAAGCTTATCACCAACATCTTTATCATTGTTAACAATTTCAGCAACTGAATTTATCAACTTAATTATCAATTTTGCTGCAAAGTACGCCGGGGCTGCTTTACCACCAAGTATTATCGTTCTTGGAACCATTTCAATGTTGGGATTATCTTTAATCCTGTTGTAAAGGGTTATCACATGAAGTACATTTAATAACTGGCGTTTATATTCATGAAACCGTTTAATTTGAACATCCATCATCGAATCGGAATTAATTTTAAGATTGTGTTCTCTTTCAATATAATCTATTAGTAAGCGCTTATTTAGCCACTTTGCGCTACGCCAATTTTCATAAAATTCTTTATCACCTATAAACTCCTCAAGCCTTTTCAATTCATCAAGGCTGGAAACCCATTCGGAGCCTATTTTTTCGGTAATGATTTTGGATAAAAAAGGATTGGCTGTTTTGAGCCACCTTCTTGGTGTAATTCCATTAGTTATATTAATGAACTTACCCGGAAATAATTTATTAAAATGCGGGAAGATTATTTTCTTAAGTATTTTTGTATGAAGTGC
>JASFSF010000091.1:0-7782 GCA_050114555.1 Ignavibacteria bacterium | reverse complement strand
CTGGACCGATAGCAGTTGATTTACCAATTCTATCCATAAGTTTATAGGCAATATTACCAGAATTAAGATCAGGAAAAATAAGAACATTGGCTCTACCTTTAAGATCGCTGAATGGAAATTCCCCATTAATTATTTCCGGCACAATTGCAGTATCAGCCTGCATTTCACCATCTATCATCAAATCAGGTCTGACTTCTTTTATGAGTTTTACTGCTTCAGCAACTTTTTTGCTGTTCGGATGCGGTGCACTTCCAAAGTTACTAAAGGACAACATAGCAATTCTTGGAACAATATTAAATTCCTTAACCGTGTCAGCTGCGGTTACTGCTATATCTACTAATTCTTCTGCAGTCGGATTAATGTTAACTGTTGTATCGGCAAAGAAGTAAACATCTTTATCCGCAATAATAATATAAAGACCTGAGACAACACTTATTCCATCTTTAATACCAATGCATTGCAGGGCTGGTCGAATCGTATTCGGATAGCTTGTCGTCATTCCACTTATCAATGCATCAGCGTCACCAAGTTTGACCATCATCGATCCGAAATAATTCGGCTTTTCCATCAGGCTGAGCGAGTCTTTCAGCCTGACACCTTTACGCTGTCTGATTGCAAAAAACTCTTCCGCAAATATTTTTGTTCTTTTACTTTTTAGCGGGTCTATGATTTCAAAATCTGAACTATCAAAGTCGAGCTTTTCGATTTCTGATTTTATAACCTCTTCGTTTCCAAGTAATATTGGTTTGGCAATATTTTCCTTCTTCACCACATTTGCAGCTCTTATTATATTTTCTTCTTCACCTTCGGGATATACAACCCGTGCCGGATTCTTCCGTGCTTTGGTAATCATTACACGAATTATCTCTTTTGAGAGTCCCAATCTTTCTTTTAATTCATCTTCATATTTATCCCAATCCATATCTTTAACCTTGGCTACACCGGTTTCAATTGCAGCTTTTGCTACAGCAGGAGCAACATACCACAACACGCGTGGATCAAATGGTTTTGGGATTATATATTCCTTACCGAATTCAAACTCTTCGCCACCGTATGCTTTCAATACAGATTCCGGTACCTTCTCTTTTGCAAGCCTTGAGAGTGCTAACGTTGCAGCCATTTTCATTTCTTCATTTATTGCGGTGGCCCGAACATCCAGAGCACCTCTGAAGATAAAAGGGAAACCGAGAACATTGTTCACCTGGTTCGGAAAGTCACTCCTTCCCGTTGCCATTATTAAATCATCCCTGACTGATACAGCTTCATCGTACATGATTTCAGGATCGGGATTTGCCATTGCAAATATTATCGGATTAGGTGCCATGCTGGCTACCATTTCTTTACTCATTACTCCACCGACTGATAGACCAACAAAAACATCCGAATCTTTAATACCTTCAGCTAAAGATTTAAATCCTTTTTTCTGTGCAAATTCCATCTTATACTTATTTAAATCTTTTCTATCAGCAGTAATACATCCTTTCGAATCGAACATATAAATGTTTTCTTTTTTCGCACCGGCACTTACATATAGTTTGCTGCAGGAAATTGCCGAAGCTCCTGCACCATTTACAACGATTCGAAGGTCTTCCAATTTTTTTCCTATTATTTCGGCAGCGTTTATCAAAGCAGCACATGAAATTATTGCAGTTCCATGCTGATCATCATGAAATACAGGAATGTTCATTGTTCTTTTAAGTGTTTCTTCAATTTCAAAACATTCCGGGGCCTTAATATCTTCAAGATTGATTCCTCCAAAAGTTGGTTCCAGCATCTGAACAGATTTTATAACCTCTTTTGGATCTTCGCTTGCCAGCTCAATATCAAACACATCTATATCTGCAAATCTTTTAAATAAAACTCCTTTACCCTCCATCACCGGCTTACCCGCCTCAGGACCAATATTACCAAGACCCAATACCGCAGTTCCATTGGAAACAACCGCCACGAGGTTTCCTTTAGCAGTATATTTATAAACATCATCTACATTCTTTTTTATTTCGCGGCAGGGTTCAGCAACCCCGGGACTGTATGCCAGAGATAAATCTCTTGAAGTCAGACAGGGTTTTGTAGCTACAACCTCAACTTTTCCTTTGCGTTCCATTGAATGATATTTTAATGCTTCTTCGCGACTTGTTTTCATCTAATTTATCTCCTGTAAAATTTTTACTTGCAAATAGATGCAATTCCGGTTTCTATTTCGTTAAATCTTATTCTTTTGTGATCTCATTATTTAAAAAATTAAATAAATAGAACATCAAAAATTAAAACAAATTGGAGACTTAAACTAAAAGATGTGCCCGGAATTTATTTTTTGTGCTTATTTTAAAACAGAATTGGAATTTGCCGCAGCTTCTTCAATAAGTTTTTCTGATAATTCCTTACCAAGATATAGATCGATAAAATAATGCATAACGTATAACAATGGTGTAAGAAATACCGCAACAAAAAACTTATAAATGTAGTTTACCAGACCAATTGCCAGAACCAATCCAATATCCCAACCTGCCCCGACGTAAAAAGCAATAAAAAGCACAACGAAACTATCGATAAATTGTGATACCAGTGTCGAACCAGTTGCACGCAGCCAGATTTTAGAACTACCGGTAAAACTTCTCAAATAGTGAAATACGGTAACATCAACAATCTGTCCGATTAAAAACGCAATCAGCGATCCAACAATTATCCATAGACCCTGACCAAAAATCGTGTTGAATGCAAGATCCATATTTAACATTCCGGATGGTGTAGTTCGTTCAATCCAGAAATCAGATGGAGTTAATCCAATTGAAAAATAAACCATCAAAAATGCATATGCTATCAATCCAGCAGCAGTAAAGGACATAAACCGTACTCCTTTTCTGCCAAAATATTCATTAATGATATCGGTCATTATGAATACAACCGGCCAGAGCAACACTCCGGCAGTAAGATTAAAGGATAGGTTTTCAAAGCCGAATAGAGAAATATTAATAGGATTGAAACCGAGCGTTTCTTCAAGAGAAAAAATCTTAATCCCCACAAACTCAGCAAGCAAAGCATTTGCTACAAAAAATGCCCCAAGTATAAAGAACAGAGAAGTGCGTTTATTCTGCATTAATATTGTAATAATTTATTTGTTTGAATATTTGAAACCAGATTTAGTTGTAAGATAAAAAAAATCCATTTAATGCAAATGCTCATTTGACATGAAAAAAGCGGTACCAAATTAATGATACCGCTGATTCCAGGAGAGAGATGGATGGAAAATCTAACGTCTTCGTTTCGTGTTATTTCTGGTTGTATTTCTATTCACCTTTGTCCTGGTATTATTATTCGTATTGCGCTGAGTTTTAACCGTGTTATTTTTTTGAGTGTTCCTGTTCACCTTGATTTGCTTTTTTTGTTTGATATCCCTGTTAATCTTAACTTCTTTCCGTGTATTATTGTTCCGATTTTTATTAACCTTTTCTTTCATTGTATTATTTTTTAATTGAACACGGTTTTTATTCGTGGTGTTAAGCTTAGATTTTTGCCTGACATCTCTTTCCTTTTCCAGATTCCTGTTTGTATTATTTCTGTTTAACTCATTATCTGATCTTTTACGAGAATCGAACGTTTTAACATCTCTCTTCTTTATTGTATTTGTGGTGTTGTTTCTTGTGATCTTCTCATCACGTTTATCTCCGGTCATAGTCCTTATTGTTCGTTCATTTTCCAGAGGAGTAGTTCTTTCCCGTTCCATTAAATTACGCTTGTCTAATCTGGTTAGGTCAAGTGATGATTTGCGTTCACTTCTTTCGAACTTAACATCTCTTACTTTGTTGTTTACAAGTTCATCACGGGTTCTGTAATACGTTTTAATATTTCCTTCATCCCTAATTCGTCCGTTATCACGTGTACCTACATTTACATCTCTTTCAATATTTCGCGTTCTGATATTTTTGTTGGTTCTTGTCCGAACGATATCTATATCTACGCCGTTATTCCTGATACGCCCATCACGATAAACATAGTTAGTTCTGTAATGAGAGGTTGAATATATACGGTATTTGTACTTTGGTCCAACGCAGTAATTGTAAACGTAAGGATCATAAAAATGATTATAACCTACGAAGTGCCAGTGATAGTAAGGTGTATAGTAAGTCGTAGAAAAATGTATACCTACAGACACCGAAAATAATGCGTATGGATGTAGGGGAGCCCAGCCGATATATGCATCATCGTATCTCCATTCGACCCAGGCAGGGGCCCAGTCATAGTCGGGATACCACAACCATCCGTAATAGTCATCGAAATACCATCTGCCATAGTGATAGGTTATATAACCGAATGGTTCATAGGAATGCCAGTACCAGCCGTCTGAAGTCCAGATCCAACGGCCTTCTCTGTAAGGTGACCAGTCAACTCTTATTACAGTAGGACGCCAAACGACTACACCATAATCTAATTCAATCCATCTACCGTGTGGAGATAAACCCGTATAAAAATATCCGCTTACTCCATGACGGGCAGAAGTTTCATCTGCTCCAAAAATTCCCCCTAATATTATTATGGTTATCATTATTAGCTTTTTCATTTTACACCTCCTTTAAGTGTACTCACTCTGAAGAAGGCAACGTTGGTGCCAGCAGAAAAAGCTTGATATTGGCATAGAATCAAATTTTTTAGCTCATTAGCTGTATATTCTTGTGGACAGTAAAAATCAGTAGAAGGACGGTTGGCTTGACTGTTTATTATTTAATATTAATAAACATAGAAAAATCTAAATTGAATAAAATTTAAACTAATAATTTTTCATAGTTCTACCAAGATTACCTAATAATAAACATTTAATATATATGAGATATTACTAACTTATAATGAGTTGAGTTTATCAAGTTATTTCTTGTTATCAGTTGTTTCATCTATTTTTTCTGCTAATAGTGCACGTCTTCCTGCAGCAATATATTTTTTCTGAAGTTCATCACTAATTGATAACTTCTCATCGTTTATCTCGATTACTGATTCTCCAGCAAGTAATGTGTTTAAATGTTTTGCTATCATGTAACCACTTTTCTCAATTTGCTCATCAAGATTTTTAGTATCAATTTTTTTCTTTTTAAGTTTATCGCGTAATCTAAGGACTGATTCGACAGCTTCAACAGATTTAGGTACTTTAGCAATTTTTCCTTCTTCAGTATAAGTGCGGTAGAGATAATTAGCGTACTGTTTAATAAGTACTCCAACTATGGAAATAATTGCTGTATTACCCAACAAATCAATCCAAAGACACCCAGATTCAATTTTTCTTATCCTCAAAGGTGTAGATTTCAGCGAAATATTTGCTATCTCACAAAGTTCCGAATAAAGATAGTTTAAAGAATGTAACTTTAAGGAAAATTCATGGAAATTCATTTTTGATTTCAACAATAAAGTAAGATTTTCATCTTTCTTTGATAAAGTTGTTTCAGATTGCAAACTATTAATCACAATATTCAAACTTTGGTAAAAATGATTTAATGAATTAGATGCTATTGATGATTTCATCAACATAATAGTCATGTCATCTAATCTTCTTGATTGTAACCATTGGTCATATGCATCAGAAAAATCTACTAACGATTGAATCTCCAATATAGTATTAGAATTATCAAATTTCGTTTTCTCATTAAACTCATCTATGATTTTCATGATACCATCTATATGATTGAAAATATAACGGGGTTTAAATGAAATTATTTCAGATTCAATAGTCCTAAGATATTTCACTGCATTGGATTGTAATTGAGCTAGCTTGTCTAGTTCACCACCCAGCATTTCTACAATTTGAACATTAAATAACCTTTTGTATTTAATGCTTAAGTTATTTAAAAATTCAATAAAGGGAAGTAAAGCATGAATTTCATTATTAGCTTTTTTTGCAATTTTAATAAGGTCAAACGAGAACATTTATCCTCCAAATTAATTTGTCTCAAATAAAATAATTTTTTTAATTCTAGTAATTAAAAATTAAGTCTTTTAAAGCAGAATGTCCAAGACTTATCTCCTTAAACTCCTCCCCTTCCATTCAAGATTTCCAAACAAACCAGTGAAACCTGCAACAACAATATAAGGTACCTGTATTACTTCAGCCATAAGAAAGGATTTCAGTGATAAATTTTTGAATAGCAGTCTTTTACCCTTCTTAAGAATCATATATTCAAATAATAATTTTGTTAGGATGCTACAAGCAAAAGTGATTGCTATTGTTGGAAAAAGAAATAGTGATAATATTGGCTGTACGAGCAATCCGGTGTAAAAAAGAAAAATCATAACGAGCATAAAAATCAGACTCTTATTCTTATAGAACAATCCTTTGCTTGCCCATCTTTTTCTCTGGTGATAAAATTTATTTAGATCGGGATTACCTTTTGTGCGAACAATTGAATCACGAGTTAATGAAAACCTGACTTTGTAATCTGTTTCTCTTGCAATTTTTTGCATCAGCAACTCATCATCGCCTGATGATAGTTTCATATTGCCCTGAAATCCTTTTACATCTTCATAAGTCTTTCTTCTATAAGCAATATTCGCCGCATTACAAATTGTTGGCTTGTTTATTCCAATTAATCCGGCACCGGTTAAAATCAGTCCGGCAAATTCAAGTTTTTGCAATCCTGAAAAAAACGTATCCTCTTCAATAAATTCCACCGGACCTGATACAAAACCGGTATCATGATCCAAATTTGAAAGAAGTGATCGCAACCAATTCTCATTATAAAAACAATCGGCATCTGTTGTTACAATTATGTCCCCTTTAGCATTTTCAATTCCAAAACTTATTGCTCTTTTTTTGTGAGCGACAGTTAAATAATCATCCGGTAGTGATAGAACCTTTACATTCTCCGGTTTAGGATATTCATTTATTTTAATAAACGAATCATCTGTTGAATTATCATCAACATAAATCACTTCAAATTTGTCAACGGGATAATTTTGTTTTAAGATACCGCTCACACTGTTTGTAATATTTTCCGATTCATTCCTGAAGGGAATAATTATTGAAACAAATTCCTTGGATATATTCTTTTGAGAAGCAGGTTTAAGATTATTTAATCCTTTCAACACTAAAAAAAGGAATAATGTATATTGGATTAAAAGAAGTGTGAATATTCCCCAAAGTATGTATTCAATCATTGTTTCTCTTTGCTAACAAAATTAATCCCACCAGTGCGGGGAGTAAAATATTAATTATAAACAAAAAAATTGAAGCATTGAATGCAACCGATGAGAGTTCTCCAAATTTTGTTAAGAAAAACACCGATGCGCCTTCACGAATACCCAATTCGCCAAGCGAGATTGGAGGGATTACCGTCTTCGCAAACATCATAAGATTACCTGCCCAAAAGTAATTCAATAATTCATTGTTGTGTGAAAATGATGAAACCAACAATGTATATTGCAGCAAAAAGCATAAATAAAACAGGAGTGATACAACTAACATCCGGCCAAAATATTTCTTATCAAGTCCATTAAAGGTTTGAAGTGGCAATAGTAGATGCTTAAATCTTCTTGAATTTTTTAATCTCGTGAATAATACACCATCCCAGAATTTTTCATTTCGTATTACAATTACTAAAAAGTAGAATAGAGAAAACATCACGATAAACATTGCCATAGTTAGATAGAATGAAACTTTATAGTGAAAATGAAGAAAAAGAATTCCTGATATTGAACCAACAAAAGCTACTATCATTAATGGGAAAAACTTATCAATAAGCGTTGCTGCAGTTACCTGAACAAACGGTTTATCTTTAAATGCGATAGCTCTGCCAAAGTATT
>JASFSF010000090.1:0-7851 GCA_050114555.1 Ignavibacteria bacterium | reverse complement strand
AGTGCCTGAAACAGCAACAACATTTTTAATCCCGTTCTGGTAAAGAGAGATTAAATCAAGATATCCTTCCACAATTATTGCTTTACCCAAACGGCGAATTTCATCTTTACCGAATGAAAGTCCGTACAGCACCCTGCTTTTTGAGTAAACAATCGATTCGGGGGAGTTTATATATTTGCCGCCCTTCTCAGAAGGATCAAGTTTTCTTCCGGCGAAGGCAACAACTCTTCCATTTGGCGAAAATATCGGAAAGATGAGTCTGCCCGGTAGTTTATCATAATATCTCCCATCATCACTTTTACCAATCAAACCTAAACTAGAAGCTTTGTCTAAATCAATTTTATTACTTTTTGCAAACTCAATAAAATTTTCCCATCCCTTCAGCGCATAACCTAATCCGAAAGACCGGATTGTCTGTTGTTTTACATTCCTGCTTTGCAGATAGTTTCTCGCACCTTCGGCTTCGTCATCATTCAACAGGTTATTTAAAAAATATTTTGCTGCTTCGGTATTTATATCATAATAAATTTCCTGCTCCGACTGCTGTGCCTCATAATTTGCCTGTTCGAACTCGAGGGTAATTCCCAACTGTTCAGCCACCTCCTGAACAGCTTCAACAAATGATATCTTTTTATATTCCATTAAAAATTTGAAAACATTCCCGCCGGTATGACAACCGAAACAGTGGAATATTTGTTTTTCATCACTAACTGTAAAAGAAGGCGTTTTTTCATTATGGAAAGGACATAAACCCACATAGTTTTTTCCCCTTTTCCGAAGCTGAACGTACTCAGATATAACATCAACAACACTCGCTGTACTTCGAATTTCTTCTATTTTGGTTTCAGGAATTCTCATTTATACAATAATTTAAATGAATTTCTTTAAAGTCAAAATATATCAATTTTAGGAAAGTAAAAATTCTCCTTAAGACTGGCATCAAATTATTTATCGAAAATAATTCATTATTCCGAGCATCAACGGTGAAGAACTGTCAATATTATATTATCAACCCATTATCCCTTAAAACGAAGCATTGTTTTGGTTACTGACTAATATCGACTAACTCCAGTTCTGTTTTTTAATCAACAAGAAAAACGCACCGGCATAGAGTAATGCACCCAGCAACAGGACAAAGTCAAAACCAAACGAAATCGCAATTAAAATAATTAAGGTAGAACCAAAAACGGAGGCTGTACCGTTCACTGCAAATCCCCAATCAATTAATTTTCCAACTCTCAGACCTGCTTTAGGAAATGGCATTCCCATAAAAAATCCCACAGGAGCAATAAATATAATTGTGACCAAAATGCGTGGTATCAGTTCGAAGTGACCTAATCCATAAAACAGATATTTAAATATGACAATATCTAAAAGAAGCCACAGTATGATTGCTCCGAAAGCGACCTTGTCACTAATTCTGTCCGAGAATCTACTTCCTATACCAGATGCAATCAATAGTGTAAGTAAAATGGTTATTAAACTGTAAACCGATGGTCCTATAAACAATGTATACTTCTGGATCAGAATTATCTCCACAATCATAAATGCCATGCCGATGAGAAAGAAATACAGCCATGGAATTATCTTAAGCTTGTCTCCTTTAAATAAATAAGGAAGAAAATTTAACGGCATGATAAGCACTGTTATAATGAGCAGAATAATTACAATATTTATTTTTGAAATTGGAAACCCGAAAAATTCAAATGGCTTAACTTCGCTCAATTTATCCCAGCTGAAGTTTTTCCATAATCCCAATTGCGCTATATACGGGCGATTATCAGAACTTGGTGATATATCAATTAATGATGAATCGCTCGCTTCTTCCCATCCACGATTAACAATTAAATCAATTAAATTGTCTTTAAGAGAATCAGGTGCCGGATACAATAGATGTATATATTGCCAGGAATCCGGAGGTATTTCACCAACCGCATTTGAAAGAAGTTCGTTGGTCAACAGTTGCTTGCTTAAGAGAAGCATATTCCGGCTCATATTAGGGAAATTATAAACAGCAAAGTGTTGATTTATATTTTCGATCCCCAGTTCCTCTAAAGCTATTCTTACTTCGCTTACAAAACGGGGAACATAAAAATGATTTTCCATTAATAAAATTCCATCATTGGTAAGTGCATTCCAATAATCTTTGAATGCTTCTGTTGTGTAGATATAATTTTCCGAGAGCGCAAAAGCACCGGATGCTAAAGCGGCATAAGAATTTGAGCTGAATGAATAAATAAAATCAAATTTATCATGGAATCTTCTCACATAAGCACGGGCATCTTCAGTAACTACTTTCACTTTCGGATTGCGATAAATATATCCGGAGAATTCAGCAAGTTCACCATTTAACATAAGCTCGTTTATTTGCGGATTTACTTCTACAGCATGGATTTCAGCAGCGCCATCCTGGAGAGCCATAAATACATCCTGTCCGCCACCTGCGCCCAATGAAAGAAAAGTACAGGAATCATATTGATTGATGAGATAATCTACAATGTGCAATCCCCATTTCATTGAATCGGGATAATCAAATTTACCATCGAATCCGTTTACTCCTGTATTTGCAGCATTATCGATATTTATTCGTCTGTAAGTGCTGTCGTATTCAAAAATCTTTATTTTTGACATCGCATCCCAGTGTTGATAAATAACAGGTGCTTTATCTTCACGCTTTACTTCCAGAAGTTCATCTGCGTAAGGTGCCAAAAATATTATTCCACTACACATTAGAAGCGGAATCAGTTTGAGGAATGTTTTGCTAGTCATTATTGCCGCAATAAATACTGGCAGTGAAATCAGGAAAGTAGCTAGGGGAGTACCAACGCTGTTCATCATTAACATTGCAAACGCTACTCCCAAACCGGCTCCAACCAAATCTGCCATATAGAGTTTCGGAATCTCTTGATTATTCTGCTTGAAAATCAGGGCCAGTGCCATCCCACCTAAGAAAAAAGATGAACTTAGTAAAGCTGATACAACTATAAACTTCCCTATCATTAACGGATTGCTGTATAATAAAGTGAAATCAATTTTAAGCAAGAAAGTTAGCGGGGGTCCGGCAAACATCATCAAACCACAGAGGGAAAGGTATATCCAGAGTTTATTTTCATTATTTAAAAATGGAAATAACCGAAGTGAGAGGGCACCAAGCCCGAGACCGAGTATTGCCAGAGACAGAACTAAAAATGCAAATGTATAAAAAAACTCTGCTGAAAAAAGCCGTGTCCAGATTAATTCAAGTGAAAGCAATGAAATTGATAGAAGTGCAACGATTAAAAATTTATACTGTCTCATTGTGTTTCCCTTTTATTTAAAAATCTAATTTATCCTTTAGGTTAATAGTTTGATTCTCAAATTTTTCTAGGGCTCAAACTCAATCCCAATCACAGGAATTAATGGAAACTGAGTATAGTTTGCTGCTTCACCTGCAACTTCATCCCAGAAATGGTAAGAAACATTCTCGCGATTGAAGAGATTCCATATACTCAGATAAATAATCAGGTTGGAGCTTTCAAAATAAAACCGGTGATCAACCCGAACATTTACCGAGCTATAAACTGGAAGCCGCTCCGACATAATTCTCGTTCTATCATAAACTCCGGTACCGGCGTTTTGTGATGCCTGGATATCGTAAAGTGAATACGGTATTCCACCGGCGTAAGACCACCTAATATTAAAATCCCATCTTGCATCTGGTTTATAACCAAGTTCGGCAGCAATAAGGTATCTGTTATCCGTAACACGGTTTCTCCAGATGCCATCCAAATCTCTGTATTGAGCCCGATAATAAGTTCCGCTAATTAAACCGTAAAATTTCCCGAAAAATTTTTTCTGAAGCATAAATTCAATTCCCTGAACCTTAGCAGCTCCGGTATTTACCAGTTTATCGTGGAAGGAATAAAATTGGTTATAAATATTTTCATCAAGAATAAATAAAGACGGCTGATCCTCATCCATGGGACAGTTCCGGTATGATTTGTAGTAAACCTCAAGTGATAATCTCACGTCTTCAGATATCAGGTGATTGATTCCGAAAATAAAATGATTTGCGACCATGTCATCAATGTTGCTGAATTCATTATACTGGGATAAGAAGTATAATGGCAGATGCTGATAATAAATCCCGGCAGCTCCGCTTAAAGAAGTTCTTTCGTTAAAAGAGTATGTAAATGCAAGTCTTGGAGAGAAGTTTAAATTTTGATTAAAGCTGAAATAATCAAGACGAACTCCGGAAATTATATGTAAAGAATTAATCGGAGACCAGGTATCATTAAGAAATCCTCCTGCTTCCCACGTGCTTATATTTTTATCAACTTGTAACTCCCCGGTATTCGTACCATATTGGTTCACATACTCTGCAAAATAATTATCATAGTCACCTTCAGTTCTGGTTATCTGAAATCCAAATTGAAATTTGTGATTGGAAGTCGGTATAAAATAATTGTCATTTCTCAACTCCAATTCCTGTTCGAGAGTCTGATAGTTCAACCGCTCCGTTTGATCAGATGTCTTAAAAAAAGTAAGCTTGTTTTTACTAAACGTGTGTGAAATTGATGTGTTTGAGTATCCTTTCTTACCCCATAAATATTGCCAGTTTAATCCGACAACATTTTCAGTCATATTAAAATTACCAAATACATTTTCAGATCTATCAAGAGCGTCGTCTCGCGGGATTTCCCACCGATCTGTACCGAAAATTTGAAGCAGACTTAATTTATGAGATGGTGATAAATCGTACACAATTTTTGCCTGCACTTCATCGTAGATTACAGGTTCCTGATCTATATTAATAATTTTGAACAGAATATCAGTAAAGCTATGCTTGGCCGAGAGCATATAAGAACCTCTATTGCTGATTGGGCCTTCGACAGCACCGGACAACCCTGTAAAATTCAAATCGAACTGCAGATCCGTTTCATCACGGTTACCCTCTCTGTATTTAATATCCATTACAGACGATAATACATTCCCATACATTGCAGAAAATCCACCGGTATAGATATCGATGTCTTTGATGAAATCTATGTTAAGAAGCGAAACACCACCACCCGTTGTTCCGGGAATTGGAAAGTGGTTTATGTTTGGCACATGTATATTATCTATATAAAAATTGTTTTCAATATTACTGCCTCCCCGGGCGACTATATAGTTGTTTTGATTTTCATTCGACAGACTTGGCAAACCGTTTATAATTCTGTTTATATCACCGCCAATCGTTGCTGCCCGTCTTATTTCTTCGTTTGAAAACCTTGTTACACTTGTCGGTTGAATTTTTATCTCAGGGAAAAAGCTCTCCGTAACAAGAACTTCTTCACCCTCAATTACTGTTGGTGTGAGTTCACAATCAACAAATGTAATTCTATCGGAACGAACGATTATATCAGTAACAGATACCGGTTCATATCCGATAAATCTAAATTGAAGTACATGCGAACCGACCTGAACATTATCTATAATGAATTTTCCGTTTTTGTTAGTTGCTGCTCCATGCGACTGATTCATCAGCATAACATTAGCCCCGATCAAGGGTTGTTGAGTGTCTTTATCGAGTACCCCTCCTTTAATCGTTCCGGTATTTGGCTTATTTTCCTGAGCAAATAAAAAATTATCACTTAGAATTGTCATGAGCATCATCAAAAAAAGGAAGACGAAAAATGAATTTCTATTACTAGTTTGACTATTTCTTATTACATAATATTTATTAGATTTTTTTCTATATGAATTCATATTATACTTCATTCACTTTCTATTTTATATCTTACATCTTGAATAACTTCCACATCTATCCAATAAACGTTCGGTTTTCCCAAATGACTATTGCCATTATCTTCCGTAATACTTCTTATGATTTGTTGTATTTATTATTCACTACTTCTTTGATACCAAGAACAATAAACCAAACACCGGCAACATAACATAGTAGTAGTCCAGTAGTTCCAACTAAAAGTGCACCCGCAATAGCTCCGATATGTCCGATAACAATTGATAAAAGTCCGGTAATTAATAGTCTTAACGATGTAGAATAATTTTGACGACTGAGCCATAATAGAAAACCACCTATTATTAAAGCTGCAATGCCATTTACAACACCAATATGTCCGAATAATTCGTTAGGATCAACTGCGTTGTAAGTTGCACCAATTGGAATAGAAATAGCTAAGCTTACAATACCACTTAACAATATTAATATTGCCCCAATCATTAAAACTAGTTGCGGAGTTTTATTATTCAGTTTCATTATTAATCCTTAATTACTAGCTTCAGCCAATTTTTAAATATTGAATTAGTTATTTCTTCCGGATATATAAATGGTGGATACAATATTTCAATCCTTAACAGCCATTGTGAAGCGGGCAGTTTAGATTGTCGAACCTGCATCTCGATACCTTCGGAAGGATATACTGTTTCGCCAAATGCTTCGATGCGGGTTTTTCCCTCAGAATCCATTATACGTTGCAGCTCCTGTTCATCCCACCGAATTTCATTTGCATACCTATCCCTAGTATAACTCCATTTAATATTAAATTTATTCGTTTTGTTGATGCCCTGTTCCATTAATTGTTTTGTTTATACTTATCATATTAATCCTAAGACTATACCTAATTAGATTTATATGCGGCAATTGGAATTATATCCAGTGTATTAGAACTAAAATTTGGGACTACTAATACACTGTTAAATTTGTCGACATAAATATCTGCGGGATCATCATGGTTTCTGGAAAAAATTATTGGATCACCCTTAAAATTTTTTTCATATCTATAGACAGCATCGCATCCCCATTCCGAGATATATATCCTTCCCTCATTGTCAATATCTATTCCGTCAGTCCCCTGGATTAGTCCCGTTTCGATACAAATAGTTAACGTGGTATCCGGAAGATTAACTTCCAATACCGGTGCATTTTTCCAGCCGACAGATAATATTAATAGTCGGTTTCTTTCCTCATCATATGTTATACCGTTTGGATAATCCAGATTTTGCCATATAAATACAGATGGTTTACGATTTTCGATTTTATATAGTTTGTTCCCCCAGTAATCTGTTAAATAGATTATTCCTTCTTCGTCCGAAGTGATGTCGTTTGGAAGCCCTATACCATCTATTGGAACATGAAATACAGTCTCACCTGTTTTTATATTAAATCCCGTAATCCCTTTACCACTGGAATCTGTATTTAAAGTGTCACCCGAAGCTGCGAGTAATGTGTCTCCCCAAATATATAAGCCGGCTATTTTATACTTATTCTGAAGTTTGGTACTGAAATAACTTTGAATTCCGTTACTATCTATTTGTACAATCGATCCGTCACCCCAGTTTGAAACAATATATCTGTTTCTCGGGGCATCAAAAACCGCACTTTCCGGATTGTTTAACAGGTTTTGAGCACAATAATTATTAACTGATAGCACAATAACTAAGCAAATAAAACATAGAAGTATTATATGTTTTTTCTTCATTGAAATTTTAAATTTTACAAATGAATTCGTTATTTGATTTAAATAGGTACTTTACAATCCTGATTTTTGTCAACTTGTTAAGTGAATTAATTACAATTCTTTCTTAAGCCTATAAATTTTTTAACCATCTGTCTCTTAAAAATTTTTGCTCGGGAGTAAGCTCCTCAATGGATTCAAAAACATGGTATGACTTTCTCTTAAACAGAATACCTGTTAATTCAGTCTCCCGGTCACCACGTTTTACTACAAGATCAAATTCATCTCCAACACTCATTGTGACGCACTATCTGCAATATTGCGAAATGTTTCTAAATTTACTTCCCGGCCTAGATTCTTTAATAATATGTCGCTTTTCCTTAAACCATACTGATGAGCTTGACTTTCGGCT
>JASFSF010000089.1:0-7881 GCA_050114555.1 Ignavibacteria bacterium | reverse complement strand
CATCCGAGTCATACAGTATTAACACACTGTTCTATAGCTATTAGTGATAATGAAGCATATGTATTTATTTTAGATAATAAAAAAATAACTAATCGTGTTCTTAATTTCTTAATTAATACTCCCATAAGACAAGTTTGGCATAATGCTTCATATGATTTTCGTCAGATTCAATATAGAACAGGTAAATTTCCTATCTTATACGAAGATACACAAATTTATGCAAAGACTATTCTTAACCATGTAGAAACTTGGAAAGCAAATACCGGACTTAAAGAATTAGCTGGTCATAAATATGGTGCATGGGGAATTTCAGTAGATAATTTCACAAAAGAACAAATGTATGAAGAACATGTTTTAAAATACGCAGCTACAGATGCATGTGCAACTTATTGGCTTTATAATTCTATTAATAATTATGTAAAAGAAAATTCATGAAACTTTATATATATAAAGATGATGATATATATATTGTAATATCTAGTACTCACTTTATATCAGCATATTACGGTTTAACAATTGATGAAGCAATAGATAAATATTTTAAAAGTTCATGGGATATGTCTCAAAATGGTCACTGGTTAAGTTTTATAACTAAAAATAAACCTATTTTAGTAATAGATTCAGAAACCCATCCGGAATATTTTATATGAAAATACTTTATAATAAAACTAATAATGAATATTATCTTATGACAAATGATAATAATGAATTTTATGTTTTAGATGATGCATATATCGTTTCTAATTCATTGGAAAATTTGTTAAAAGAAATTGAAAATATTAATTTAGAAAATGGTGAATTTTATTATAGTAATATTATGCCTGAAGAAATTGTAATATTTGAAACTGATTCTAAAGAAGAATTATTAAATTTACCAAATACTCATCCGGAGTTATTTATATGAAGTATACAATCGATTCTCCGGAATTTCTTGCGGCTTACATTACTTTAAATGAAAAACTAGAACCTACTGGTAAAACTTATAAAATTTTTGGTAACCCTGGTTGTAGTAATTGTATTTTTGATTACGATAGCGATGAGTGTGATCCTTTTGCTCATTTACGTGATACATTTAATAAAAAAGAATTTGAAGAAAAATATCCAGAATTATTAATTTAAAGGCTTTTAATGAATATCTGCTCTAATGGTCATGAAGAAATTGTTTATAAATGGTCTAAATGTCCTATTTGTGAACTAATTAAAGAACATGAAAATGAAATTCAATCTATTGTTGATGATTTAGAAGAACGAATCGAAAAACTAGAAGAACAAAAAACAGGATATTATGAATTATTAAAAGAACATAATCCCGAACTTATTATTTAAAGGCTACTAATGAACATGCTAGAACTAACAAAACAAGAACTTGATAAGCATTCTGCACTTATCCCATCTCTTAATCATCATACTCAACAAGTAGTTAATGCAATTCCATTCACTACTGTTGATCCACGTATGAAAGCAGTTATTGCAACAACTCAAATTACAGCATTTGCTTCTCAATTTCGTCGTAATATTCTTATTTGGGATGGTACAGAAGTACCAATTAATGCAATTTCTTTCGTAGTAACTGGTTCTGGTGGTGGTAAAGATTCTTCAGTCAATGCAGCTCGTAAGTGTTTTTCTAAAGGTTATGAGCAAATTCTTGAAACTCGTAAATCTAAAGAAATTCAAAATGCCATTAGAAAAGCACAAGCTGCTGGTGAAGACCCTACTTCATCTACTGCACCCGAGATTTATGAAAAATATTTAAAACCTCTTCCTCCTATTGACATTATGCCTACTACTGGTCCCGGACTAGTTCAACATATCAATGATATTGGTGATCTAGATCTTACTACTGGTTTTATGTACGCAGGTGAATTTAGTGATGAACTAGCTTATAATGCTGATATGACTGAAAATATTAAAATTCTTTCTGAGCTTTATGATATTGGCAATAAAGAAATGAAATATACGAAAGGTGTAGAGCATAGATCTAAAGCTATTCAAGGTCAAGCTATTTCTGCACTTTTTGTAGGCTCTCCCGGTCATATTCTTTATGACGAATCTACTAAGAAGAAATTCAATATCGCATTCATGTCTAAACTAGCTAGACGTTCTTGGTTTTGCTATACTCCTGAAAAAATCCCAGAACCTACATTCAATTCCCTTGATGAAATGCTAGATTATGAAGAAGATATTGAAGTTAAAGCTCTTAAAGCTCGTGATACTATGGCATCTACTGTAAAAGCAATTACCAATTTTGGCTTATCTACTGCTGGACAAACTATCGGTATTACTGAAGAAGTATTTCGTTTATTTAAAACGTATAAACGTTATAATTCTGATTTAGCTGATACTTATCTTAATCAAGATTCTACTACTACTCTTATTCGTAGACATCTTCAATGGAAAGCCCTTAAACTAGCTGGTGCATTTGCAATCTTTGATCTTTCTAACGAAATCCAGACTCATCATTATGTTGAAGCTATTCGTTTCTGTGAATTACTAGATAAAGACATGGAACAATTCGAATATGATCTTAATAAAGCTTCTCATGAGCGTTTTTCTGATTATATTCGTATACAAGTACAGTCTGATGGAAAAGCTATTATTAATGTTCATGACTTAAAAAAGAACAATTTTATTATGACTGTTTCTAAAACTAAACTACAAGAACTAGTTAATCTAGCTTCTGGTTATGATACTTCTGGTATCTATTCAATCATTAATGATGGAGGAGCTATTCAATATGAACCTATTATCAAAACTGAAATCGTGGGTATATCCTATAAACCCATCAATACTACAGAACTTAATACTGCTGTTGAGTCTAATGATATTGATGCTATTAGATCTGCTAAACATGATATTTCTATAACTACTGCTTATGGCTATGAATTAGCAGATACTACATTCGAAGATTTGGGTGAATTACTACAAGGTGACTTTGCTTATTCACCATTTAAATTTAAAAATGGTGTTCGAGGTAGAGATAATATTCTAGGTGGTACTAAATGGTTAGTTCTAGATATTGATGATTCTCCCATTACTGCTGATGAAGCACATTTCATGCTTTCTGATATTAATCATCATATCGCCTTATCTAGTAATCCTGATAACTATAATAAATTCAGAGTATTAATTGAACTAGATACTAATGTAGAACTATCTGCTATCGCATGGAAACATTTTTATCTAGCAATTGCTAATGACCTAGCTCTTAAAGTAGATCCACTACCTCAATCACAGATATTCTTTTCATATGCTAATCGTCCTATTTGGTCTAATCTAGATGCACAACCACTAGAAGCTCGTCCATATATTATTCTAGCTAAAGAACAAGAAACTAATAAAGAATACAAAGATAAACAACTTACAAATCCACAAAAGAAAGCACTTCTTGCAGATAAACTAACCACATTTGAGTATGCTTTTGATGCTCCTTGGGGCTCTGCTTCTCGTAATGTTATTCGCGCTATGTATCATTTAAAAGATCTAGATGGTACTGTAGGTGATGCTATAGAACTTTATAATGATATTCAAGAATATTGGGAGACTCCATTTAATGAACAACGATCCAGAGCAATGGTTGAACAAATCAAACGACTTTTCCAATGAAATTTATTTTTATACAGAAGAATCTATTAAAAATCCTAAATATTTTAATTATGGTAAAGTAATTGTTGCTAATAATAAAGTAATAGGGCTTGATTTTACAGATAGTATCCCTATAGTAGGAGCAGACTCTGGTAAATTACCTTATAAATTGTGGGGTAGGGATAAATCATACCAAACTATTAAAGAATTTATTGAAGATACTGATATTAATTTCTTTAACAAAGAAACTAATCCAGAATTATTTATATGAGGTAAATATGTATTATTTAGGAAAACGTAAAATTACTTATGATGATAGCTATAGATATAGTATTTATACTGAAACTACATTAGCCCATTCAGCCAGTAACTCTATAAAAGCTGCTTATTTTAGTTATATTAAAGATAATTTTAATATAAATGATATACCTGAAAGAGATTGGAAATTTAACTCTATTACAAAAAGTATGTATGAGGATGATACTATTTATAAATGTATTCTAGAATTTGAATCACTAGAAGCACTTAAAGATGATTATCCAGAATACTTCATTTAAGGATTAATATGTATACTATTATTTACCATATTCCTAGTAGTGAGTTTACAATTATCTCTAAGAAAGAACGTTGTTTTTATAATGACGGTAGGTGGACTAATTCTATTAATAAACTACTACAGTCCCCTAATATAACTAAAGAGTATTTTAATAAATATGATGCAATTTGTACATTTTCTGATTTTAGTAAATATTTAAAAGAATTTAATCTTATTTCTATCATTGATATTCCAGTTTTAGACTATAAATATGTGGAAACTAATTACCCTGAATTACTGATATAGGAATACTTATGTGGCTATTTAAAAAGAAAATTGATAAAGACGTTGAACAAAATCTAATTAATTTTATTGAACAAAATTGTATTCCCTATGGTTCAAGAATCTGGGGTGGATTCACTAAAAATTCTGATTATGATTATTTAATCGACACATCTATATTACTTAAATTATTATCATTATTAAAACTTTATAATATTAATTACAAAGAACATAATATATATAGGCCAAAATTATATAATGATGATTTATATACTGTTGAAATAAATAATAAAAAATATCAATTTATTCATTATTTTAATAATAAAGATTATTATAAATTTAGCCAAGCAATTAATCTAATGACTAAATATTCTTCTATATACAATATGTCAAATAAGAAATTAAGACATAAAACTTTTGGACAATTTTTTTATATTGTACATAACAAAACAAAAGTACTAGATGACCAAATTAGTAATTTTATAAACGAATATTTTCCTGAGTATGGAATTTAATAATAAGGATATATATGAATTTACTAGATGAAACATCAGAAATTATGGAAGCTCATAATAAAACTATAGAAGATATTGAATATATCTATATTTATAAAGAAGCTAACTGGAGCGATAAAAATATTATTTATAATTCTGATTCAATCAAATCTCTTGATAAATTAAATTTTGATTATGATAATGGGTATGGAGGTCAAGAAATATTTGGTTGGATTACTTTTAAAGATAATACTTGGCTAGAACGTGGTGAATATGACGGATCTGAGTGGTGGAATTTCAAAAGAAAACCCGGACCAGAAGATCTTATTTAATAAAGTAACAATATGACAGATGATGATAAAAAAACTTATAAAGAACTATTAATAGAACATGCACAATTTGTATTTCAAGATAACGAATATGCAGCTATTTGTACAATGGATTGTGAAAAGTGTGCTATACGTAAATATGATAACGATATGAGTACTATATGTCCTAGCTTAGTTGTAGGGGATGATATTGAGCATGAGCTTATTTTATCATTAAAACCAGATTACCCGGAGTACTTTATATAATGGACAAATATATGCATAGAAAAAATGTAGGAATTGTTATTGTTACTGGTATACAATTAAGTTATACTCCTTTTGTAATTAAGGCTATAATTACACATAAACATAATAATGAAACACTTCATTTTACTATGGTTATAAAAGACGAATCTGAGTTATTTTCTTTAATTAAGCCATTACATTATTGGAAAGAAAACTATCCGGAATATTTCATTTAAAGGAGCTTAATGTCAATTCAATCTTATTATGATGGTGCAGATCAACTAGAACAAGCATGTGGATCAACTGATTTTACACGTATCTCTCCATCTTCTGTATCAAAATTCTTTACATCTACTCGTCAATGGTATGGTGAAACTCTTATGGGTGAAAAAGGTTTTGAAGGATCTACTTCTACAATTTTAGGTAGTATTATTCACTATTTTGCGGAACAGGCAGCACTACGTAATAAAGTCAATTCTGATAAACTAGTTCAAGAATACCTAGATAAACAAACTATTGATTATGATCGTTATGAAGTAGAATCTCTTTGGAAAAGTATGTCTCAAATCTTAATTGACTCATGTGTACTTAATACAAAATTTCATTCAGTTGAACAATTTATTTATCATGAAATCCTCCCCGGTATTTTTGCAGCAGGAACATATGACGGACTAGTTGATCTAGGTAATGGTACATATTCTGTAAGGGATTATAAATCATCAGCTACGAAACCTAGTGGTATTCCTTACAATTATCGTATGCAAGCTCATGTATATGCATGGATTCTAGTTCAAAAAGGGTTTAAAATCTCACAGATCGAGCTTCAATATATTACTAAACCAACTAAGACTTTACCATCTCGTCATTTTTCATTCAAAGAACCTTTTACTATTGAAGATTATGAAAAAATTGATGGTCAGTTAAAACTCATAGCTCATTCTATTAAAACTTGGAAAGAGCAACCAGAATTACGATATCTTTTAGCACAGGATTTTAGACTCTATGAAAAACCAAAACCAAAACTCTTTAAATAAACGATATAGACTATACTTAAACGTAGAAGGGTGGAGATTTGGTATTCTTTATGATACTACTACTGATGAATGTTGTGGTATAAACAATACTTATATTTATTATGTCAAAGCTTTTTGTGCTGGTAGTAGTAGATATAGATGGTTTGAGCCACATAACTACATTGATTATATGTACATTGAATTTGATTCATGTGAAGATTTTAAACAATCATATCCAGAATACTTAATTTAAAGGACATACATGGGCTATTATACAGATTATGAATTAGAAATTATTAATGATATTGATGAGGATAAATTTGATAAAGATTTTACAGAGATTACTGGTTATGATATTGAAGACTTATATAGTATTAAATGGCATGATGTAGAGGAAAATATGTTAAAACTTTCAAAATTATATCCTAATAATCTTTTTACTTTATATGGTTCTGGTGAAGAATCAGAGGATAAATGGGTAAGTTATTACCATAATGGTAATAGCTATGGCGGTCAAGCAGAAATTATATATCCAAAACCAGATTTTTCTAAATTAGATAATTTTGATCAAAAATTTCCAGAATTATTTATTTAAAGGCTAGTTATGACAGATTTATTTGGGGTAAAATTAAATGTAGGTGATGAAATAATTTATACTACAGGAGCACAATCTAATACTAAATTAGAAAGAGGCCATATTCTTGAAATTGATTTCAATAAAGGCTATAGACTTGAAGAAGTAGCTTTGATTAAAACATCATCAGGTCGTACAGCTACAAATTGGAGGTATTCGGATGAACTAGTATCTGTTAATCCTATTAAACAATCTAATCCCGAATTATTTATTTAAAGGTTTTTAATGATATTAGTAATGTATACACAATATAAAGAATACTGCATAATAAAATCTCATAATAATTGTTCAAATTGGTTAAAAAACTTAAATGATTGGGATGATTCTTTAAATAGCGTATGGGATTCTATGCCAGTAAAAAATACTGATTTATATACAGGAGTTAAGAAATGGTGTAAATCAAATGATGCAGAAATTATATATCATACTGAACAAGATTTTACAAAAGAAGATTTATTAAATAATTATCCGGAGTTATTCATATGAAAACTTATTTATTAGTACGAAGTAAACATACTAAACAGTATTGGTATGGTTATTACGAAAATACATCTTGTTATTGGTCAAACTGGGATAATTTAGAAAATATTTTTAATAGAAAACTAATATCTGAAGCAAGAGATAAAAAAAGTAGTTATGATGATTTTTTAAAGCATACTCAAACTCCTGAAGCAAAAGTACAAATTATAGAAACTTCGGATAAACCAATTACTTATAAACAAATTCAAGATAAATATCCTGAATTACTAATTTAGGATTTATATGATCATTCAATTAGCGAATAAAA
>JASFSF010000088.1:0-7910 GCA_050114555.1 Ignavibacteria bacterium | reverse complement strand
AACAGTATTTCAAATAATAAACAGAAAGAAAAGCACGGACCAGCTGCACAGGGTGAACAAATGAGAAGTGTAATAACATCTGAGAAATTATTCAACAAGTTCAATTGGAAACCGGATACCCCGCTGCTTAACGGGCTGAAAGAAACATTAACCTATTTTAAGAATGAAATGTAAGTTGTTTTAATTCATGGATAAAGATTTTTTAGACAAATTATTCAACAATCAAAAAAGAGCGGTAGCAAGATCAATTTCTATTGTAGAATCAGGAAACTCGGTTTCCAGTGATTTATTAAAAAATATATTTCCTAATATCGGAGGCGCGTTCAGAATCGGAATTACCGGACCACCCGGTGCGGGAAAAAGCACTATCACTAACCAGCTTACCAAATATTATCGACAACAAAAAAAGAAAGTAGGCATTGTTGCAGTAGATCCAACCAGTCCTTTTACAGGCGGAGCGCTGCTTGGAGACCGCGTACGAATGTCTGACATCGGTCAGGATGATGGTGTGTTTATCCGCAGTATGGCAACTCGTGGAAATGTAGGGGGATTAAGTAAAAAAGCAATTGATGCCGCAGACGTTCTTGATGCAGCAGGTTTTGATTTAATAATTCTGGAAACTGTTGGCGTCGGACAATCAGAGTTGGACATTGCTGAAGCTGCAGATGTTACTTTTGTTGTTCTTGTTCCGGAATCAGGCGATGCTGTGCAGGCAATGAAAGCCGGATTAATGGAAATTGCTGATTTCTTTGTAATGAACAAATGTGACAGGCCGGGTTTTCAACAAGCTATAACATCTCTTCAAACCATTTTAATGATGAGAGATCACGATGAGAAAAGCTGGATGCCGAATATCATTAAATCGATTTCTACAGAGAATAAAGGTACGAAAGAAATTGCAGACGAAATTGAAAGATTCAAAAACTACCTGGAAGCAAATGAACTGTTTTCAAAAAATCGTGAAGAAAGAGCAAAGACCAGAATAAAACATATAGTGGAAGATAAAATAAGAGCGGAGTTGTGGGATGAAAGTGGCGAAATTTCATTAAATTTATCATTAGAAAAAATGGTTGATAGGGAAGTATCGCCATATCACATCGCTGAGGAAATAATAAAAGAGTACAAAAAACAGCACTAATATATTCACATCATTCTAAAGTTAATTGAGGATTACTAATGAGTTCAGTTGATCAACCTTTCCTGGCAGAACTAACCGAAGATCAGTTAGCTATCAAAAATACAATCAGAGAATTTGCAGAAAGTAAAATTAAACCCGTCGTTATGGAATACGATGAAACCCAGAAATTCCCGATGGAAATTATGAAAGAACTGGGTGAGCTGGGTTTTTTGGGAATCATTTTCCCGGAAGAATACGGTGGTGCAGGACTTGGATATGTAGAGTTTGAAATTATCATAGAAGAAATTGCCAGGGTCGACCCCTCACTTGCATTATCGGTTGCCGCTCATAACGGATTATGTACAAATCACATATTCAGTTTTTCAGATGAGGAACTTAAAAAGAAATATGTACATGATCTTGCTACAGGAAAGAAGATTGGTTCCTGGGGATTAACCGAACCCTTTTCCGGAAGCGACGCCGCAGCATTAAAAACTGTAGCGGAAAAAGACGGCAATCATTACGTTCTTAACGGGACAAAAAACTTCATCACGCATGGCGCAAATGGTGAAACAGCCGTTGTTATGGCTATAACGGATAAAGATGCAGGTAAAAAAGGAATAAGTGCCTTTATAATCGAAATGGGAACACCGGGTTTTTCAGCAGGTAAAAAAGAAAATAAGCTTGGTATGCGTTCAAGCGAAACATCGCAGTTAATTTTGGAAAATTGCAGAGTGCCCGCTGAGAATATAATCGGCGAGGAAGGAATGGGTTTTATCCAGGCGATGAAAATACTTGAAGGCGGTAGAATTTCAATTGCTTCATTAAGCGTTGGATTGGCACAAGGATGTCTCGATGAATCGATAAAGTATTCTAGTGAGAGAGAGCAATTCGGAAAACCTTTAAGCGCCTTTCAGGCAACACAATTTAAGTTAGCAGATATACAAACTAACTTGGAAGCCGCAAGATTACTTACGTTACGTGCTGCTTATATGAAAGACAAAGGAGTGCCGCATACTAAAGAAGCAGCAATGGCAAAACTTTTTGCAAGTGAAATAGCTGAAAAAGCAGCAAGTGAAGCTGTACAAATTCATGGCGGATATGGTTTTGTTAAGGATTACCCTGTAGAAAAATTTTATCGTGATGTTAAACTGTTAACCATCGGAGAAGGTACATCTGAAATTCAGAGAATTGTTATTGCACGGGATTTGTTGAATAACTAAATCTCCGTGTTTCTCTGTGCCTACTCCGTGAGTCTCTGTGAAAGAAAATTCCACAGAGTTACACAGAGAAGACACAGAGATTCACTAGAGTTAAAATAAATCGTAATTATACATCGATGAAAAAAATTGGAATTCAAATAAAGGACAAAAAGGAATTTCTTAAAAGAGAAGATATTCAGAAAGAGCTTGTTCGAAAACTGAATGTACTGAAGAAAAAAGTTAAACTCGGCGGCGGGGAAAAAGCCATTGAACGCCAGAAAGCCAAAGGCAAGCTTACTGCACGTGAGAGAATTGATCTTTTACTTGATGATCCTAATGAGTTTTATGAGTTAAGCACTTTAGCTGCACACGATATGTATAAAGAGTTTGGCGGAGCAGCTTCGGCAGGGACAATTTACGGTATAGGAAGAATAAATAAAAAACTTACGCTAATTGTTGCGAACGATGCCACTGTAAAAGCCGGTGCCTGGTTTCCTATGACAGGAAAAAAGAACTTGCGTGCACAGGAAATTTGTTTCGAAAACCGTTTGCCAATTATTTACCTGGTCGATAGTGCCGGAGTTTTCCTTCCAATGCAGGATGAAATATTTCCGGATAAAGAACACTTTGGAAGAATCTTCCGTAACAATGCAGTTATATCTTCAAAAGGAATTCCACAGATTGCAGCAATTATGGGTCCATGTGTAGCCGGTGGTGCATATCTTCCTATCATGAGTGATGAAGCACTGATTGTTGAAGGAGAGGGATCGGTTTTTCTTGCCGGGTCCCACCTTGTTAAAGCTGCCATTGGAGAAGATATTGATAACGAGGAGTTAGGCGGAGCCCGCGTTCAATCAAATATTTCAGGAGTAACTGATTACGTTATGAAGAATGACGAAGAGTGCCTTGCTCAAATACGCAGTCTTACGGAAAAATTTGGTGAAACATCAAAGGCGGGTTTTAACAGAATTGAATCAAAACCGCCGGCTTTTGATGCAGCTGAAATTTACGGCGCGCTTCCGGAAAACACAATTAATCCGTATGATATGTACGAAGTGATTGCCCGGATAGTGGATGAGTCTAAGATCGATGAATACAAAGCTGGTTATGGCAAAAGTGTAATTACTGCGTATGCCAGGATAGACGGCTGGTCTATTGGAATTGTTGCCAACCAGCGAAGCGTAATTAAAACAGAAAAAGGTGAAATGCAGGTTGGCGGGGTGATTTATTCCGACAGCGCAGACAAAGCAACAAGATTCATTATGAATTGTAACCAGAAGAAGATTCCATTACTGTTTTTACAGGATGTTACGGGATTTATGGTTGGCAGTCGTGCTGAACATGGGGGAATAATTAAAGATGGTGCAAAGATGGTTAATGCTGTTGCTAATTCTGTTGTACCTAAAATTACAATCATTGTTGGCAACTCATTCGGGGCAGGAAATTATGCAATGTGCGGCAAAGCTTACGATCCGAGATTTATCTTCGCATACCCAAATGCAAAAATTGCCGTGATGGGTGGTGCACAGGCAAACAGTGTTCTGCTTGATATCAAACTTAAACAGGCAGAAAAAGAGGGCAAGCACCTCAGCGATGGAGAAAAACAAAAACTGCTGGATGAAATCTCAAAAGCTTATGATGAGAAGAACAATCCCGTTTATGCAGCAGCAAGATTGTGGGTGGATGAAGTGATTGACCCTGCCGAAACACGCAGGTATGTTTCTATGGCACTTGAGGTTGCAAATAACAATCCTGATATGCCGAAGTTTAATACAGGTGTGATACAAACGTAAAATTCAGAAAAGTATATCTTATAAGAAATAAATTTATAGATCTAAGTTGGACAAATTTTTCAAATACAAATATGATGATCTATTTAATCCAACACTTAAGGCGTTGAAAATCCTAGGTGGTTCAGGAGCGGTCAGCGAAATTGAAGAACAAGTAGCTACAATTCTTGAATTATCTGAGAATGCAATCAATGAAATTCATAGAGAGAGCACAACTAAGTTAACATATCGTCTTGCTTGGGCAAGAAATTATTTGAAGCGATATGGTTTATTAGAAAATTCTGCAAGGGGAATTTGGGCTTTAACTGAACAAGGGCAAAAAACCGAAAAAGTAAATAAGGAAGAAGTTAAAAGATTTGTAGCCAGAAAAGATAGAAAGCCAAAAGGGGAAAAACAGAAGATTGCTTCTGATGAACAACCATCTGATGAAATCAATCAAGAAGATACTGAGGAATTTAGTTGGCAGAATCAATTAATTGAAATCATGAGGGGGATAAAACCAGATCAATTCGAACGACTATGTCAAAGACTTCTAAGAGAATTAGGTTTTGTAAATGTTGAAGTAACTGGTCGCACTAATGACGGGGGAATAGACGGTAAAGGAATAATTAAAATTGGTGGTGTTCTATCTTATCACGTTGTATTTCAAGCGAAGAGATATCAAGCATCTGTTTCATCAACTGTAATTAGAGACTTTCGGGGAGCTATGAGTGGACGAGCCGATAAAGGATTAATACTAACAACAGGAAGCTTTACAAGAGAAGCTAAGAAAGAAGCAACAAGAGATGGTGCCACTCCAATTGACCTTATCGATGGAAATGAATTTGCTGAGAAGCTAAAAGACTTGAACTTAGGCGTCTCTATCGAAATGGTTGAAGATATTAAAATCGACGATGGTTGGTTTAAAGGACTTTAACTTTATTTCCACTATTTAACTGGTGTATGTAAAGGTTTATTTATCATTTTTCTAATTTATTCAGAATTAACTTATCAAGCTTAACTGTTATTACAGATTAATACTACGAGCAATTATTATCATTGCATTTGCATCATTAATTTTCCCCCAGCAAAGCAAACTCTCTAAAGCAGTAAATTATTTATCAGGTTTTATTGCATCAGAATATTTTGTTGAACTTGCTGCAAACAATTCACAACTTGCTCTGGTTGATTCCATTTACCTCCGTGCTTTGGAAATTACAGATAACGATATCGGTGAAGCACTGCTTGCCATAACATTTACAACAATTCCTTACAGGGAAGTACCTATCGTTATACCATTAATTAAAGAAGTAGTTTACTATCCTCTCATTTCTGCCGATGATTCAACATTCACACTTAAAAACAAAAACTTACCACGTTATTTGTTTTTTGATTCCCCGAAAACCGAACACGGAGATGTTGATAAACTGGCTCATTTTTTCGGTAATGCATTCATTGGTTATTCGCAGAATATATTGGATTTATCTGCCCTAATTGGTTATTTTGTGGAATCTTTTGAGGAGAGTTTTAAGGTACAATCAAAAGTTGATTACCGTGATCTGGATGTAAATATGTATGGTGATCTCTTTGGAAAATTGCTGAAAGAAAATGATAAAATTCTTCCTTCGCAAATAATGGTGTTCCGTTCACAAAGACATTTTAGAATTACACTATGAACTCAATATTAATTATTGATGACGAAATCCAGATATGCGAAAGCATAAAAATGATCCTGGATTACGAGGGTTACAATGTGGTTTATTCCACAGACGCTCCCTCGGGGTTAAAAAAATTATCACAGGAAAAATTTTCTGCATTATTGCTTGACATTCAAATGCCAGAGATGAGCGGTTTTGAAGCATTGAAGAAAGTTAAATCGACAAACAAAGAACTATCCGTTATAATTATTTCAGCTCACGGCAGTGTTGAAAACGCTATCAAAGCAACCAAGCTTGGCGCATTCGATTTTATCGAAAAGCCGATCGACAGGGAAAAACTTCTTTTAAGCGTACGCAATGCAGTTGAGCAATCAAACCTGTTGATAGAAAATAAAGAGATCAAACAAAATCTTGAAGGCGATGCTGAAATACTTGGCGAAAGTAAAGCGATTCAAAATATTTTAGAAATGATTGATAAAGTAGCCCCGCTTGATACAAGAGTTTTAATTTCTGGTGAGAACGGAACAGGAAAAGAACTGGTCGCCAGGGCGATTCATAGAAAAAGCGAGCGGTGCTCAAATCCTTTTGTTGAAGTCAATTGTGCAGCAATTCCCAACGAGCTGATCGAGTCGGAATTGTTCGGACATGAAAAAGGTTCATTCACAGGTGCTGTACAGCAACGCATCGGCAGATTTGAACTTGCTAATAAAGGTACTCTGTTTCTTGATGAAGTTGGTGATATGAGCCATCAGGCTCAGGCAAAGGTCTTACGTGCAATTGAAGATGGTAAAATCGAAAGAGTCGGCGGAGGTAAGAAAATTGATGTTGATGTAAGATTGATTGCGGCAACAAACAAAAACTTACCGGAAGAAATTGAGAAAGAAAATTTCAGGGAAGATCTGTTTCACCGGTTAAATGTTATACCGATAAGCATTCCGCCGTTAAGGGAACGGCTTGAAGACATCCCGATTTTAATAGAACATTTTACGAACGATATTACAAGCAAGCACAAAAAAGCCCCGGTTAAATTCAACAACGATGCCATTCAGTTTTTAAGAGGATTAAGCTGGAGCGGAAACATTCGTGAATTAAAAAATATTGTTGAAAGAATCATAATCATAGTAGGGAAAAACGAGATTGAAAAAAAGGACATAGAATTCCTGTTCGCACAGGGTCAAACATCTATGGATGATATTATTGAAGGGAGCAATTCATTCCAGGATTTTAAAGAAAAAGCCGAACGTGCATTCATCTTAAAACAGCTAAAAATTAACAACTGGAACATAAGTAAAACTGCAGAAGTGCTTGAAATTCAGCGTAGTCATCTGTATAATAAAATGAAAAAGTATGAAATAGAAAAAGGAAATTAATTATGAGCACGATCTTCTCGAAAATTATAAACAAAGAGCTGCCTGCAGATGTTGTTTTTGAATCGGATAACATTTTAGCTTTTAAGGATATCAATCCACAAGCGCCCGTACACATACTTATCATACCTAAAATAGAAATTCCAAAGGTAACCGATATAAAAGGCAAGGAACACGCTGAGCTTCTTGGCGAAATGTTTGACGCTGCAAATAAACTTGCCAGGGAATTTGAAATAGATGCGGAAGGATTCAGGTTAGCTTTTAACTGCGGAATTAACGGCGGACAGGAAGTTTATCATCTTCATATGCATCTGCTTGGCGGGAGAAAAATGAAATGGCCTCCGGGTTGATGTAATTAAGATGCACCCATTTGAATTTTTTCGTAACCGTATTGTGATCTTATAATATTTACCGCACGCAGCATTCTTCTTCTTTTTATCTCTTCAAATTCAAATAGTTCTTCCTGCTCAGAATATTTATTGAACTTGCTTAATTTCACACCGATCAGTCTTACCGCCACTCTGCGTGTATATGCTTTTAATATCATGTTCCATGCAGTGTCGAATACAATTTTATCATCATCGGTTGGCTTTATTGTTTTTGAACGCGTTAATGTGTTAAAATCCGAATAACGCAGTTTAATATTTACTGTAGATGCCTGCCATCCCTTATCTCTTAATTCCTGGCAGACCTTGCCTGTAAGATCAAAAAGCTTATCTTTAAGAAATTTTTTACCCGTTACGTCGCTAAAAGTTCTTTCGTGCGAAATGCTTTTCTGCTCATGTTCAACACTCAGG
>JASFSF010000087.1:0-7926 GCA_050114555.1 Ignavibacteria bacterium | reverse complement strand
AAATGCTTTTCTGCTCATGTTCAACACTCAGGTATTCACTTCCGCCGCCATTCGCTTTCCTGTAAAGATCGATTCCGTATTTACCGTAAGCAATGGAAAAATAATCAGACGGGAGTTTGGTTATATCACCAATTCTGTAGATACCTTTTGAATGCAGATCTTTTAACATTACCTTTCCAACTCCCGGTATTGTTTCAACAGGCATTGGTGCAAGAAACTCTTTTTCCATTCCCGGCATAATATAGGTTATCCCCATGGGCTTCATGCAGTCGGAACCAATCTTTGCGATTGTTTTATTGCTGCCGATTCCAATAGAACATGGAAGTGAAAGTTCTTTCCAGATTTTATTTTGCAAATAAGATGCAAAGGCAAAGAGGGAACCGTAAACATTCCTGCATCCTGTAAAATCCATATAAAATTCATCAATGGATGCTCTTTGAACAATTGGAGCGTACTGTTTCAGAATATTTTTTACGGCTTTGGAAAAGTATGAGTATTCACCATGCGTGCCGTTAATATATATTCCGTGAGGACATAACTTGTAAGCGGTTCTTATCGGCATTGCGGAGTGAAGTCCGAATGCTCTTGCTTCGTATGAACAGGCAGCCACCACTCCCCTGCCGTACCTGGGATTGCCGCCAACAATTACGGGTTTACCTTTCAGCGAAGGATCAAGTATCCTCTCAACCGAAACAAAAAAGGTATCGAGATCTAAATGAAAAATTGTACGCATTGTGTTTTAGATTTAATGGCACACAGATAACACAGATCAGACAGATTTACACAGATTTAAACCAAGAGGATTATGCAACATTAGGATATTCTTCAACATACCTGTCCGCCTCAGCATAGTTTAATGCTTACCCCCTGTAGCTGATAAAAAAGAAACAATGTAACTATATCAAATTAAAATGGTGTAGAATCATCGGCGTTATCGCTTGATGCTGCCCCATTTTTCACTTTATTGTACATTGATATTGCCATTTCAGTCAACTGCTCTCTGAGTTCCTTTGGAATATAGACGCGGTCGTAATACTTATCGTCCTTTCCTTTTTCGCTCGGAACTCCAACAAATAAACCATTAGAGCCTTCAACTAACGTAAACCCTTTGATGTTTAAACCTTCTTCGGTTTCAACATCAAAAAAAGCAACAGTTTTACTGCTGCCGTTAAATGGATTCATTCTACTGACTTTCATACTTATTTTACCTCCATATTATTAGTATGATAGCATCATTAAATCAATGCCTTGGTACAATTTATATAATTTTTACTTAATATTCTCTAATAGCACACAGATAACGCAGATTAATTCGAAAAAATTTTTCTCCTAATCTGTGGTTTCTTACCAAAATTCAATAATAACCCAATCTCAATTTCAGTAGCTTTCAGATAATTAATCAATTGTAATTCATGTTCTTCTATCAATATTTCAGTAGCTTTTAATTCGATTATTACTTTGTTTTCTACTATTAAATCTGCAAAGTATTCCCCCACCCTTAAACCATCATAATAAACTTCTATCGGTTTTTGTTTATCTACATACAATTTCATTTTTTCCAGTTCAAACTTTAATGCATTTTCATAAACCTTCTCTAAAAATCCAAACCCTAAAGTATTGTAAACTTTATAGAAAGCAGAAATTATTTCCGATGTTAGTTTCTGATGTAAATATTTTTCCATGATAAAACCCTCCATAGTTTTATAATATTTTTATTATTGTATCTTGTGGAAATCAGCTTAATCAGTGTCATCAGCGTGCTATTCTTCCTCAATTAACCGATATCTCATTCAAGCGGGGATATGCTTTTAATATTGTTCCGGGAATTTCAATTTTGCCCCTTGACTCCAGTAAATGAATGAGTTCGAAAGCATTCGCCACAGCATCTCCCTGAGGGTGATTATTCATAATTACATGTACTTCCTTAACTTTTTCCTGCACCGATTTTATTTTCTGTTCTATCTCAACCAATTCACCGGGAGAATAAAGATATTTATATCTTTCACTTCTCTCTGCGTATGTTTGTTTCTTTCCATAATTGTTGATGGAATTTTTCCAGGCATCTTCATTTCTTCCGTGAAAACGGATATAAGCAATATTATTCGTAATAACCGGATCGAACGAAATAGCTTTTCCGATTTGCGGCTGATCAATTGTGCAAAAAGTAATGTCGGCATCTTTAAAGAATTTAAATGCTTTATCATTCTTCCAGGATGCATGGCGCACTTCCACAAAACATTTATAGTTGGGAAATGTATCTTTTATTGTTTGCATATACCTAACAGCTGAATCATTAAATGGGAAAGAATAAGGGAACTGAATTAACAGTCCGCCAAGCCTTTCTGCATTTGATAGAAGATCAAGGTTATGTCTTACTACTTTAATATCCTGTTCGTTAAAATTTCTTTTATGAGTAAAATCCTGGTGAAGTTTAATATCAAAGATAAAATTGTCTGAATCGGATACCTTTTTAATCCAGCCTTCTACAACTTTAGGACTTATATAAGCATAATAAGTTGAGTTTACTTCAACGCAATTAAAATAATGTGAATAGAATTGCAGCCAGTCAAATCCTGCAGACTGGTTTTTAGGATAAAACGAAGGTACCCAGTCTTTATAAGACCAGCCTGCTGTACCTATGTAGAATTTTGGCATAATTTGTACAATTTTTTCATTGAAACTTAATAGCATATATGCTATATTCGTTTATGAAATTTGAGGTTGTTTTCTTTAAAACCAGGACTAAAAATCCCATAATGGATTTTATACTATCTCTTGACGAAGAACTGCAACTTGACATTTTTGCTCTGTTCAAAAGACTGGAAGAAAATCCTTTCTCCTTGGGATCGTTATCAAAGAAAATAACAGGAGTTAAAAATTTATTCGAATTAAGAATTAAAGGTAAAAACATAATGGTCAGATTCTTTTATTGTTACAGAAAAAATAAAATCATAATAGTATTGCATGGATTTGTTAAGAAATCTCAAAAAACACCGGCCAGAGAATTACAGTTAGCAATCAAAAGAAAAAAGGAAATTGAAAATGGATGATTTAACAAAACTTGAAAAAAAATTAAGAGCAAGAATAAAAAACTTCGACGAAAAATATGCCATTGCAAAAACAAGACTGCATCTGGCAATACAGATTGCTGAAGAACGCGAAAAAGCCGGGATAACACAAAAAGAATTTGCTCAGCGATTACATACAACACAATCTGTAATTTCAAGAATAGAAAGTGGTAAGCAAAATATCTCGCTGGATATGCTTCAGAAAATTGCAGATGCATTAGGCAAAAGTAATGTTGTGATTTCATTCAGATAATTATTTTTTTATCTCACTAAGAAGAAACAAAATATCCATTCTCTCTCACCTGCTGAATTGAATCCCTCAGTACACCAAGCGATCTCTGGCTAAGAAGATCAATTTTTACGAGGCCGAGATCTTCTACTCCGTACATATCCGGCTGCGTAATTATCAAACCAACGCCTTTATTTTTTGCATATTCGAGTGCTGTGTAAGTTGTAATCGGCAAAGGAGAAATAACAATTCCCCCGGGATGAATGCTGAGATGACGTGGAAAATTCGCAAGTCGTGATGCAATATTTATTATGCTTTCCCACGGTTCATCGTTAAAATTAAGCGAACGTGATTCCGGGAACCGTTTTGAAATATCAGGAAGATTTCTTGCATCTGTCCAGGGAATAAACTTGCTGATATTAGAAATCTCTCTATCTGAAAGGCCAAAGACCTTTGCCGTTTCCCTAAAAGCAGAACGTGCTTTTATTGTAACGTGAGTAGAGATAAAAGCCACCCTGCTGTAACCATACTTGTTAAAAATATACTGGACAATTTCATCTCTTTCTTTCCAGCTAAAATCGATATCGATATCGGGCAAAGAAGAGCGGCTCCTGTTCAAAAACCTTGTAAAATAAAAATCATACTTAACCGGGTCGACTTCCGTTAAACCAAGGCAGTAACAAACAAGACTATTCGCTGCCGAGCCTCGCGTAAGCGTCATCATTTTTCTTCTTTTTGCTTCAAGGTAAATATCATAAACTATTAAAAAATAATCGGCTAATCCCAGATCATTTATAATTTGCAATTCTTCATCCAATCTGCTTTTAATCTCAGCCGCAGCTTTACCGTATCTTCTTTCAAGTCCTTCATAAGTATGCTTCAATAGTAACGTAAAAGCCGGATGTTCTGCTGTATCCGGGAAATCAGGCACTTTATGCTCTCCGAGTTTAAGATCAACATTACACTGCTTTACTATAAAATCCGCGTTTGCAAATGCTTCCGGTATTTTATTTTCTAAATAACTAAACGCTGAAGGCGACTTAAAGTAAAATTCCTTATCAATCAGATTATTCTCATCAAGATTTTCAAAAGTGCTTCTGTCCTTAATTGCAGTAACCACCTTATAGAGCAAATAATCTTCGGGCTCCGAAAAATAAACCGGGTTGGAAATCACATATTTAAAGTTTCTTTCTTTAGCCGCTTCAAATAACTTTCTTGCATTAAACCTGTTTCTTTTGGTAACAATCAATTCAGCAAAAATATTTTCATAGTTCGGAATATTTTGCAGAAGCTCGATTGAATCGGTTAGTATAAATAGATTCGGGAATTCATTTTGCAAAAGCCTGAATAAAGAAAAGCCTGCCTTGTCGTCAGGCAGATCCTCTTTTAGTTTTCTCGAAGTTATAATCCTGCAAATGTCTGTGTAACCATCAAAATTTTTTGCGAGAAACAGTGCATAAACATTTTTTCTTCCCGGTTCATCAATATAAGCTCCAAGGATTGGATTTATTTCTCTTTCTTTCGCTTTTTTGTAAAAAGAAACAAGTCCGTACATTCCATTTGTGTCTGTAAGAGCAATGGAACTTATTCCGTAACTAACAGCCTTCTCAAGTATTTCATCAATCATGATAACACCTTCGAGCAAAGAATAATTTGAATGTACGTGAAGAGGAATCATAACCTATCCTGCATAAGCTGTCTTGAGTTTTTCCACATTCAAAGTAGAATAATAAATATCTTCTTCTTCAAGGCCTTCATCATCGGGCACATAATATTTTTCTGCGCTGTCATTGTGAGATCCAAGCTTTACTGCATCATGAGCTAATATTCTAAGGTCTTCAACAATAATGTTGTTGAAATTTTCAGCATCTATTCTTCCTTCAACAATGTACGGTCCCATCGAAAGAGTTTTTTCGGCAACCCTATAATATGCACGCGGGAAAATTACAGCTTCGTAAGTGCCGGTTAGATCTTCCAGAGATAAGAACTTCATTATATCACCTTTTTTTGTTCTTATTCTTTTTGATGATATATACCAGCCGATCATTTTAACTTTCCTGCCGGAATACTTTCCCATTTGCTCCGAAGGGATAAAATGATATTCTTTATCATACTCACTACAGAATTCAAGAGGATGTTTGGTTACCATGTAATCAAAAGCCTCATACTCGGCAATGCATTTTTCTTCAAGAGAAAAATCTTTTTTTGTTTTTACAGCCTCTTCAAGCTCGAATGCTTCATTAATGAAAAGATCGTTGTAACCTTCTTGCAGCATTTTAAGCTTGTTAAAGTAAATATCAGCCAGCCTTAAAAGAGTGTAACGTGTTTCGCCAAAGCAATCCATCGCACCGCATTTTATGAGAAGCTGGGTCTCTTTTAATCCGGTTTTTGTTCTTACAATAAAATCAGGGAGTGAAACATATCTGCCGTATTTTTTTCTCTGTTCAATAATTATATCAATAGAAGAATAAGAAAGATGCTTTATTGCCATCAGCCCGACACGGATTTCTTTGTTCTTTCCCCTGTACTCTTTTTCACTTTCATTAATACACGGAAGAAGAACATTTATCCCAAAACGCTTTGCTTCTTGTATGTAAACAGCTCTTGCGTAAAAGCCGCCGCCGTTGTTCAACACGCACGCCAGAAACTCTGCGGGGAAGTGAACTTTTAAATATGCAACCTGGAAAGAAAGCAGAGCAAAACTTGCGCTGTGAGCCTTGCAGAAAGAATAACCGGCAAAAGATTCTATCTGCCGCCATAATTCTTTTGATATTTCGGGCGGAATCCCTCTTTCATCACAAGACTCAAAAAATCTTTTTACTATCAACTTCATTGCTTCGTGCGAACGCATCTTTCCGCTCATTGCTCTTCGCAGAATATCGGCTTCATCAAGAGTTAAGCCGGCAATGTGGTGCGCAACCTTAATTACATCTTCCTGGTAAATCATAACGCCGTAGGTTTCTCCCAAGACCTTTTCCATTTGAGGAAGAAGATATTTTCTTCTTGAAGGATTTTTATGCCGCGCAATGAATTCCTGCATCATTCCGCTTTCTGCAACACCGGGACGAATAACTGAGCTTGCCGCAGTAAGCATTTCAAAAGTTGTAACGTCAAGTCTTCTTAAAAGCGAACGCATTCCAGGAGACTCGATATAAAAGCAACCAATCGTTAAACCCTTCTGCATTATGCGACATGTTTCAGGATCGTTAAAAAGGAATTCATAGTTGAAAATATCAAACGGAATCCCCTTCTCCTGCCGCGGAATTTCCTGGTAAAGCCGTATTGGCAACAGAGGAATATTGTGATTAATTGAGAAATTAAATTCTGATAAAGAAATATTTTCCAGCATTGATATGGTTTTTACAATTTTTTATTTCTACCGTGCAGTTCCCGAAGAAATAAGTAGCCTTTCCCTGCATTACTACTTATTTTACCTGATCGAGAATTTCACTCCCCCTGTTATCCATCTGCCCGGAAGAGGAAGACCTGTTATATCTTTATAAGATTTATTGAAGAGGTTTGAAACTTTAGCAAATACTTCAAACTGCTGAATGCTGTACGTTAACCGCGTATCTACAATAAAATTACTTTCAAGATTAACCCTGTCTTCGTATCGGAATGCCCAGCTTTGTTTTATGTTAAAGAAAAAATCATTCGAAATATTTACAATCAACTGGTGTCTTAAATAATCAAGCACATAACGGGACCGGAATTCAGATGTACTTTTATCAGAATTAAGATACGTATAATTAATACCCAGCCTGCTCACCGGGAAACCGGGAATTATCATCTTCGGCATAAATGATATCCCGGCATCAATTCCGCTAGTATTAACTTCAGCTATATTCATAACTATCCATTTTTCATCATCTGAAGTGCGTACCCAGTCAATTAAATTTTTACCTTCTTTTCTAAATAAGGAAACAGTAACAGAATAAAATGACTGAATGATATTCGCTCCAATCTCATAATTGATTGTTTCTTCATGTTGTAAACCGGCATCTCCCTCAGTTACCGGATCCGAATAATAAAGTTCCGTGTAACTCGGAATACGAAAGGCTTTTCCAACAGAGCCGAATAATTTAATATTAGGTGAAATCCTGTAAGCCACATCAAAACCCGGCCATAGCCTCCAGCCAATCAGGGCATAATCATATGCAAACGCACCAACAATTGCAGTAAGATTTTTTACCGGAGAAAAAAAGTGCTCAGCAAACAATCCATATTTTTCCCGTGAGTGATTACCAAGATTACTGCTTTCTATTTTATCTTTGCTGTATTCACCGCCAACCGAAGTGATACCAATGTTTGTGTTTAAAGATGATTGAAGCTCGAACCCATATACATCTGTTTCGTGAGTGTTCCTGTAAAAAGAGGGATTTTCATAATTCAATAAAAATTCATCCTCGTTCCTTCGCCAGTATCCTGATGATGAAACGGATAAATTTTCACTTCCTGTTTTAATACCTACACTAAGCAGCTTTGTAGTAGTGTGTTCCCATTGATTGGGAAATGCTGTGGAATAAAAGCTGTTTGCTCCAAACTCTTTATCGTTGTAACCAAAAAAAAGATTTACACTGCCCAAATCAGATTCAAAAGAAGAGCCGTAAGAAACATTGATTATATCGA
>JASFSF010000086.1:0-7952 GCA_050114555.1 Ignavibacteria bacterium | reverse complement strand
GAAGCAGCGCAGCTATTTCAACGATTTCAGAATCAGCATTAATAATTTTTGCCAGTTCTTTACTGATTCGTACGACATCTTTAATGTGATGAGTCCATATTCCATATCCAAAAATATTATTCTCACTTGCACAAGCTTTTTCAACCAGCTGTTCTAAATGTTTAATAACAGATTTAGAATTTAATTTTTCACCCATCCAAAAGATGCTCCAGTTTTATACGATGATGATCATAATGACCTATTAAAACTTTTACCCAATCTATGAATCTCGGATCTGAATTAATATTATCTTCGGATAAATCGTTAACAACTTTTGAAAGCTCAGCCTGTGCACGGTTTAATTCATCCATCACATCGTTCCAGGATTTGTCTTTTCTCTCCGCTACCGATTTTGTATTGAATGCATCAATGTCATATTCGTCATCTGCATCCGGATTTACAATGAATTCTTTAAACTTCTTTTCAACCTCTATATCCCATCCAACAATATGTGATAGAACATCTTTCGGCGACCAAGCACCTTTATCAATAACTTTTTCTCGAATACCAGGATTCAATTTTTTTACCGATTGTATAAATCTTCCTGAAGAAGAAAACAGTTCTTCACGAAGTTTAATCCAGTCCGTCCATTTTAATTCTTTTGATTTCATTAAATGAATTATTTTTTGTTTTTATTATTTCGTTGTAAGAATGAAAAATATCCTGATTCATTATTTTTTTTGTCCTCAAGCCAGACAGATTTTAAATTGTAATCTTTTCTAAGAATGCTATTAATTTCGGTTGAATAATCAGGGAAATTCATCTTATCTTTTGTCAATTCCCTTGTAAACATGAAAAATGTTGGCTCTTTTAATAATATACGGTATAAATCTGATTTTTCGTGTCCCGGAAATCCACTCCCTATATTATTAATTTTCATTTTTGCTATTACGGGATCATCCAGTCCGTGTAATCCATATATTTTCATATTGGAGTAATATGATATTACCCCGATTGCATCAGTAACCAGACTTTCACTTTCACCATTCTTATATTCATTAAAAAATTTACCGATAAGAGATAACCTGTTTACATGCCACCTTTCAGCCAACACTCCGCCATATTGTCCGTGTGTTATTGCCGGTTTGCTAAAGAAGAATTTTTCAATTGGAGTGGATTGAATGAGAGTACCTGATATGGCTATAAAAATGAGAAGCGCAAGTAAGTATTTTTTCTCTCTGATGAGATCTAAATCATCTATTAAATATTTACACATTTCGGCAGAAAGAATATATATCATCGGCAATACCGGGACGAAAAATCTGTACATTGCCATATAATCGCCCCCGACAAAGACTATATAGAAAACATAGCCCAGGCTTAAATAGGATAACAACGCTATCGCCTGATATTTGTTGATTCTCTCTTCAGTTAAAGATTTAATTGAGAACGAGAATTTTTCTATCCCACCGATTTTTTCCCATGTAAAAAGAACTAATAAGGGAAACAGCGGCAGAATAAAATGAAATGAGAAAAACAATAAATATTTAAAACCTCTTAGCCATTGAAGAACTGTCCCACCTGTTTTAGCATAAAACGTTAACGGCAATAACTCACCGTAATAGTCTAACCGCCATACGAAGTAAATAAGAAACGGAATAAAATATATTAAGAATCCGAAAATCAGAATGCGATATGTCTTTCGAAAAATCTTACTCTTTATAATTACTACAATTTGAAATGCAAACAGAAGCAAAAATATTCCCAAACCTTCGGGACGGGTAAGTGTTGCCAGCAAACAAAATATCGATGATAAGAAAATCAAATTGCTATTCCCGGTTTTTATAGTTAAAGCAGCATAGTAACAAGCTGCAAGGACAAAAAGTGTAAATAGACTCATTTCCATACCGCTTGAAGACCAAACAGCCAGAGGTCCCGAAAACGCTAATAAAACTGGCGGAAGTAGGGAGGTATAATTCTTGAATCCCAGTACTCTTTTGCAAAAGAGATATGAGTATAATAAGACAAATAAACCGGAAATAATTCCGAGAACCTGAGAGAATACAATTATATTGATCCCGGTATATAGTCCTGCTGAACATAAAATTATCCAAAGGAAATTTGTGTAAGCTTCGACCGGGTTTTCTCCTACGTTCCAAACCAGACCATAACCACTGATTAAATTTTTTGCATACCTAAAACTTATGAAAGCATCTTCGGCGGGAACTGCAAGGTATATGGAGTGAAGGATAAATACTATTGAGATAATGAGAGAAGCAATTTTAAAATGCCTATTATACATTACAGACGATCATATCATGTTAATATTGTTAAGTAAATTAAAACTAAAGAGTATTACTTGTCTCTGTTCACAGTATCGGGTGAAAACGCAGGTGAGCAGATTGCAATATATTCGGCACCTCCCGGCGAAGGAGAACTGTATCTTACCCATTCTCCTTTATGAGCAATAATTGCTTGCCCTTCTTTTATTTCATAAGATTCAGTTTTTGTTTCCACCTTTATGGATCCCTTTAACACAATTGTGTATTCATCGAATTCAGGAGTTTGACCCGGCTCAATCCAGCCTTCCGGACTTTTCATTTTTGCTACGCTAATATCAGCAGTATCGGAATTTACTCTTCCAATGAATTCCTCAATAATTTTTGGTTTATTTCCAGCTGCTTCAATTCTTGCAGGTGATTTGATTATTGTAGGCATAATTTATTCTTCCGGTCCTTCCTGCCAATCGGTTAATTTTCCATCCCTGAAAAAGAATATTATATCTCCGTAATATAGCTGAATGAACACTCCCCATGGCTCAGTGTTTTTATCTTCCCGATCGGGTGAGCCCCATCCATCCCGGACCATTTCATCAGTCATACCTGTCCAGATTCTTTTATTCAGAACTCTCCAGCCTATCTCTTCACCATATTTCTTTGTTAATAACTCACTGTAACATTTGTTAAGAACTTGATCCAATTCAGTTAATTTATTTCTGAGGCTGTCAATTTCTAATTTAGATTTTTCAATTTCTTTTGTTAGCAAAGCTCTTTTTTCCGTGAGTGATTTCTTTTCTACATCGTATTCATCCTGGGTCATCTGAGCGAATGAACCGGTTGAAAATATAATTATGCTGACCATGAGAACCTGAAGCAGTGTTTTGTTCATAAATAATCCTGAATTATTGGAATGGATAAGATCAGCCTGCCCACATAATTATGTTATGCAGGCAGGCTGTGTAGAAACTTTTATTAGGACCAGAGATATTCTTTCGATTAAAAAATTATGCTTCCAGTTCTTTGAACGCTCCGGCTGTTTTTGTGAATATCCAGATTGCTATTATTCCAACAACAGAATGAACTGCCAATATGTACATTATATTCTGGGGTGTCCCGGCTTCTTCAAAGCCACCCATTACCCCGGTATAAATACCGCTAAGTGTTGCACCGATAAACGTTGCAAGAAAGCTGGCGCCCATATAAAGTCCTGCTTTTTCTTTTGGAGCGATCCACATGATATATTCCTGTATCCTTGGTGAAGATATCATTTCACCGATTGCAAACAGAAAGATTCCTAAAAATACTAGTCCTCCGGCCATTGTAACTGAAAAACCTAGAATAACGAATCCAATTGCTGCAACAAACAATCCGAAAAGGAATGAAGGGATTGGAGCGCGCTTTTCAAAGATTCTCGAAATAAAAACCTGGAGCACAATTATTATATAACCGGTATGCGAAATTGCTTCCGCATTTATTCTCCAGATTCCAGTGTCATTACTCGATATAACGCTGGTAATTCCGGCACCGAGTATCGAACTCACACCCTGGTAGAGAGCAGCTGTGTCAAGATGAACATCTATATAAACAGTCAGCACATTAAAGAATGCCCAGAATGGCATCCAGAAGAAAACTCCCAACAAAATAATAAAGATGAGGAATTTGATATCCGACAGCGCTTCTCCCATATCTTTAAATTTTTGTTTTAATGTTATATCTTCATTTTCTCTTGGCGGTTCTTTATAAAATAAAAGAGTGATTATAAACATCACCGCTACAGCAGCAGCAGCAGTATAAAATACATAATCCCACGAAATCGCTCTTAACTTGCCCATAATTATCGGACCGAAAGATGCGCCAACATTTACCATTGCATAGAAAATTCCGAAGCCAAGAGTTTTATTCGTTTTATCAGTTACTACCCTAACAGTTCCGGCAATGAGTGGTTTGAAAATACCGGCAGCAAAACCAATACTTAACATAGTAATTGCTATTCCCGAGAAGGATTTAGTAACTATTAAAAGAAGAATTGACGGCAGGTATGCTAAGTATGATACTATCAGTACCTTTTTAAAACCGTACTTATCAGCAAAGGTGCCCGAAAAGAGAGGTATAAGGTAAGAGAGTGCAAGGAAAATACTCTGGATAATTCCCAGGTCTCCCCTGGAATAACCTAACTGCTGCAAATAAATACCAAAACCCATGTAAATACCGTAGTAAGCAAAACGCTCCAGAACTTCTATGCCGTTTGCTACCCAGAAAACAGGTTTAAATTTTGATCTATCTTTCATATTAATATTCCCGTAATTTTGAAGTGATATTGAAAGTTGATTGCATATTGTTTAATCGGATAAATTAAATAGACGTAAGGATAGGTTGAGCTGAATAGTAAAAATTTTCTGATAATACGTAGAGTAAATATTCATCGATTACGTTAAAATCCGGTTAAATAGGCATATAATCAAGTAATAATTTTTCTCAGCAAAGATGATTTATGAAAGTGTAGAAATCACACTAAAAGAACATAATTAAGCCGCCAGTACCTGTTTTATGATGAGACAAACAGAAAAAGCAAAATTATTTTCTGAGCCCGATTCATCCCGAATGAGGAATTCAATCACTATTAATAAAGAATGTTCTGTTGTAAGAAATTAGATTCCCAATGCATTGATTGCACTATCGAATTCTTCAGGTCTGACATAAACAATATAACCGAAACTGCCTTTGCCATCGGTTACAGCGTTTGATGCATAAACATTTACTCCTGCATCAAAAAGTTTTTTATGCATTTTTGATAATGCACCAAGTTCATCATCACCCTGAACCAGGATTGCCGGATGTGGACCATCTACCTGGAATCCTGCGTTGTTAGCAGCTTCAATTAATTTATTTGCATCTTCCGGGAAGAGAGTAAATTGTGTTCTGTCCGGACCCATTGGAATGGCAGTGAATGCAAGCAGGTTTACTCCTATATCTGCAAGTTGCGTAAGAAATTTATATGCCTCCCCCGGCTGATCCTGTACAGAAGTATAATAATATTCTGTTTGTAGAATTTTATTAGCCATAATTTCTCCTCAAAAGAAAGTGGATGAATGCTTCTCGATGAGTTCGGTTTTTAAATTATATCTAAAATGTTACTAAATCAAGATGTAATTGTAAAATTGTTTTTTACAATAAATACAATAAGATTATTTTACTGGTTTAATTGATAAAAATGTTTAATCTGAATGTCCAGAAAAAAAAGTCAAAAAATAAAAGATGTAGTTCAATTTCAAAATGTATTTACCGGCTATGAAAAAAATATCGGGCAATCATTAACTGCATATTTTGGAAATGAAAAACCTTATACGCTTGAGATAGGCTGCGGTTATGGAGAATATACTGTGGAAATGGCAAGACTTTATCCTGAAAGAAATTTTGTCGGAATTGATTTTAAAGGAGCACGTGTATATTCCGGGGCAAAAAGTTCAATTGAGTTAAATTTAATAAATGCGGCTTTCATTGTAGGAGGTGCTGAGAAATTAAATGAAATATTTCCCTCAAATAGTGTGGAAGAAATTTTTCTTCCTTTTCCCGATCCTCATAAAACCAGGACAAGTTCAAGAAGATTGGTTAATCAAAACTTTTTAAACATTTATAAAAATATACTTCAGGAAAATTCACGTGTCCATCTGAAAACTGACAATGAAGAATTATATTTGTTTACCCTCGAGGTTTTGAAAAGCGAGAGCTTTACAATTCATTATTCGACTGCTGATCTCTATTCAGAAAATGCATTGGATAATGATCTCTTAATTCAAACCCGGTATGAGAAACAATACCTTTCCGAGGGCAAAAAGATTAAGTATATCTGCTTTGGAAGGTAATCTTATACGTGATACACTTAGATTACAATATATCGGTCAATTATCATATTTTTGCTGTTGTTTAAATTGAAATTTAGCTTGAAAAAAAGTCCGGAGAAAAAATGGATTATCAGTTAATAAAGAAATCAGAGTTCGACAGGATTAGATCAAACGGCGGCGACTGGGAAAAGAGAATGCAGCTTTTTGCTGATATGTGCAGGTACAACACGCTTGTTGCGGTTAAAAAAGCCGGATCAGGTCACCTGGGCTCATCGCTAAGTGCAATGGATATAACAACATACCTCTATTTAAATGAGTTGAATGTGTTCGAAACAGGTCTTGATTCTCCGGATCGCGATATCTACTTTTCTTCAAAGGGTCATGATGTTCCCGGATTATACTCACTTTTTTATGCACTCGGAATTATACCGGAAGAAAAACTTTTAATGCTTCGCAGACTTAATGGTTTAGATGGCCACCCTGAAGTTCGTCAACCGGGAATTGAAGTGAGCACAGGTTCACTCGGTATGGGCATCTCAAAAGGAAAGGGAATAGCCTGGGCAAAAACTTATCAGAATAGAAAAGGTCACGTTTATGTTTTAACAGGTGATGGTGAATTCCAGGAAGGTCAGATTTATGAATCGCTGCAGGCAGCCGCTCATCAGAGGATTACTAATCTTACTGCAATAATGGATCATAACAAGTACCAGACGGATATGCTCGTTGCGGATGTAAATAATATTGAAGATGTTGTGGAGAAAACTTCAGGCTTTGGCTGGCACGCAGTAAGAATTGACGGACATGATTATAATGCGCTTAAAAAAACTTTTACTGATTTGAAGAAAATTGCGGATAAACCAAAATTGATCGTCGCTGACACGATAAAGGGCAGGGGAGTATCATTTATGGAGCGGCCTGAAACAGAAACATTTGAAGGCAAAACCATGTACAAATGGCATTCCGGTGCACCGGATGATGAGAGTTATGAAAAGGGACTCTCAGAATTAGTTGAAAAAATTAATGCATTAGCATCAGAATTAAAGATGGGTGAAATTGAAATTCCATTGAATAAAGCCGAAGGAAAAATTTCCGCAAAAGGCAAAATGGAATTTGTTACAGAAGCTTATGGAGATGCACTTTGCGAGATAGCAAAAACGAATGATAAGCTGGTTGTTATTGATGGTGATCTATCGGCCGACTGCAAGCTCAGAAAGTTTGAGAAAATGTATCCCGATAGATTCATTGAAAACGGGATTGCAGAGCAGGATATGGTTTCCATGGCAGGAGGTATGGCCAGGATGGGTTTGGTCCCGGTCGTGAGTACATTTGCCAGCTTCCTTGCAGCAAGAGCTAACGAACAGATCTATAATAACGCAGGTGAGAGAACAAAAGTTGTTTACACATGTCATTTTTCCGGTATCATACCGGCCGGACCGGGTAAATCACACCAGAGTGTAAGGGATATATCTTTGTTCGGTGCTCTTCCAAACGTTACGATCATTCAACCATGCAATGCAGAAGAAACCAGGTGGGCAACAGAATATTGTGTAAATGAAGCTGAAGAGAATTGTGTATTAAGACTTGTGATAGGACCTTCACCTGAAAAAATTGAACTACCAAAGAAGTATAAATTTAAAATTGGAACCGGTACCGAATTAACAGAAGGCAACGATGCAATATTGTTTTCGTATGGACCTGTAATGCTTCACGAAGCGTTGCTTGCGGCAGATTATTTGAAAAAAATCGGATTCAGCTTGAAAGTAATAAACATGCCGTGGCTTAATAAGATTGATAAGGATTGGTTAAAAAATATTATTAAAGATCAGAAGAAAATATTTATTTTGGAAGATCA
>JASFSF010000085.1:0-7961 GCA_050114555.1 Ignavibacteria bacterium | reverse complement strand
TACCTTTACTTCAATTCTTAATGAAATATTTGAAAACCAGTTAAAAAATGATCCTTTGAATTCTGTTTCAAGTTCAACATACGAATCATTGTTATCAAATATAAAATCCAGTTTTTCTTCGGCATTATCATTTCCTAATACTTTAATATAAACTTCATCCCGGTCCCAGGATGTAATCGAAACATCCCCTCCGCTGACTTTAATCCTAAGATCATTACCCGGAGATATCGGGAATCTTTTCTCGGCTATTAGATTCAGGTCATCATCAAATACCGCGGAATGATAACTATTACATGCAATAAGTGATTGTAATAATGTTAACACAATAACTAAGTTGAGCATGGATATTTTTATCATAGCTGCCTCAAAATTTTATTTTTAACAAAATACTAATTTGCATTCTTTAGATTAAGACTGAGAATATTTTTAAACGTTACACTGATTGTCCTTTATTTGCTTTATTTTGGAAAAGAAAATATAAATCAACTTATTAAAAGTTTATTTTATTGTGTTAAACGGAATACTGGAAATATAAAAAATGATTAAAATTAAAATTTTCAAAACTTTCAGGACACATTTATCTTCAGAATAATCGGTGAGCTAAACCTTATGATTCAACATTTTTATAGGATTTAAATTCTTTTATAGTGAAAGCAGATTTTAGTATGATCATTTTTACCAGATTTTGTCGGCACTAAATGAGTGTTGAAAATGACATACTGTTAAGCTAACCTGTTATGATTTTTAATAAAATATTGAGGAGGTATAGTTGAAGCTTGTGAGTATTGCTTATTTTATTTCCTTCATAATAGCAATAATAATGGCCTGGTTAATTTTCGACAACCAACCGGTTATGCACATATCCGGTAGGAAAGTTTCCGGTGCTTATGATGCATTAAACTTTTTTAATTATGCCAGGACCTATCCATTCGAACAAATTCCAAATGATGCATATTCAACTTCCTTTGAAAAAGTTAAACAACATCGATTACAAAAAAAATCAAACAATCTTATAACTGAACCATGGCAAAGTATTGGACCACACAATACCGCAGGAAGAATTCTTACAATTACTTTTAACCCTCAAAATCCAAATACTATTTATGCCGGATCTGCTTCTGGTGGATTATGGGTTAGCTACTCAGGTGGTTCAGGCGTAAATGCCTGGCAGAGAATTGATACAGGATTCCCGGTTCTATCCGTAAGCACAATCGCGATTGAGCCTGAGGATTCAAATGTAATTTATATTGGCACCGGGGAAATATACAATTATGACGCTGCCGGAACCGGGGCTGCTTACAGAAATACAAGAGGTTTTTACGGTATCGGTATCCTAAAATCTACCGACGGCGGGGCAACCTGGCACAAAAGTCTCGATTGGTCATATAATCAACAGCAAGGTGTCTGGACCGTTAAGATTAATCCCTTAAACTCTAACACTGTTTGGGCTGCAACTACTGCGGGAACATACAAATCTTATAATGCCGGTTTTACCTGGCAGCAAGTACATAATGTAATAATGGCAAATGATCTGGTTATTAATCCTGTTGATACAAATATAGTTATTACCGGGAATGGAAACTTCGCCAGTACCGGCTTCGGTATTTACAGAACGACCGATGGAGGAGATTCCTGGAATAAAATGACGAGTAACCTGCCATCATATTTCGAGGGCAAAGTTATGCTGGATTTATATAAAGCCGATCCGAATATTGTATTTGCAAGTATTGGCAATGGCTTTTCTGTTGGAATTGATAATGCTAGCTGGCTATGTAAATCGACCGATGCGGGTGTCACCTGGAATATAATGACAACACAGGATTATTCAAGATGGCAGGGTTGGTTTTCGCACGATGTCGCTGTAAATCAATCTAACCCGGATGAATTAATTGTAGTAGGTATAGCCGTTTGGAAATCAACAGACGGTGGTGTATCAATCACCCAGCAATCGGATGGAGGGCAAACTTTAAGCAGACCGCCAATCGGAGGACCGGAGGGAGGGCTTACATATACTCATGCCGATGCACATGATGTTAAACAACATCCTACCGATAACAATACATATTACATCGCTACCGACGGAGGTATTTTTAAAACAACCGATTTCGGTGAATCGTTTGTATCCTGCAACGGCAGATTACAAACACATCAGTTTTATAATGGCACTTCGAGTTCCCAACTTGATTCACTACTTATGATCGGCGGATTACAGGATAACAGTACCGTAATTTACGATGGAGATCTTGCATGGAGAAAAACAATTGGTGGTGATGGAAGCTGGACGGCAATTGATGCAAGTGATGACAACATTCTGTTTGGCTCTTCACAGGTCTTAGTTATAAGTAAATCTACGGATCGCGGTAATACGTTTCTACCAATAACTCCCCCAAATAGTACTAATACTGCATTTATAGCTCCCTACAAAATTTTCCATGGAAACGGAAATATAATTTATGCAGGAAGAGATAAAATATTTAAGTCCATAAATGGCGGGATGGATTGGACAGTAACAAATAACAATAATTTACTTGATGGTGGACTGGTTGCATTAGCAATGGATATCAGTTATCAAACGAGCAATAAAGTTTATGTTGCTACTGCTCCATACTCAATTTTTAGAGGACATTTATTTAGAACGAATAATGGTGGTTTTGACTGGAATGATATTACCGGGACTTTACCGGATAGGTTTCTTGCCGACATAGCTGTTGATCCAAATAACGATGAGGTTGTATATGTTACTTTCTACGGTTTTGGATCAGGACATATATACAAGACCACCAACGGCGGAACAAACTGGATAGATAAAACAGGAACATTGCCTGATGTACCTACGGTGGCAGTAATTGTAGATCCGAATAATTCCGATCACGTTTATATTGGAAACGATCTTGGTGTTTATGTGTCTACCGATGGAGGAGATACATGGGGTGACTTTAGTGAAGGATTACCAAGTGCAGTTATTGCAATGGATTTGAATATTACCCGATCCAATAATGTTATCAGGGTTGCCACCCATGGAAATGGAGCATATGAAAGGAAATTGTTAAGTACAGTATTAGTTAGTGTCGATAATGATCCCATTTTTGTTAAAAAATTTCATCTCGAACAAAATTATCCAAATCCATTCAACCCTGCGACAACAATTAGCTGGCAAATGTCCGTTAGCGGTTTTGTTTCTCTGAAAATTTTTGATTTGCTTGGTAACCAGATCTCAAATCCAATACAGGAAGAGAGATCGGCCGGGATTCATAAATATAGATTTGATGGAAGAAACCTTTCCAGTGGAACATATTTTTACAGACTTGAGTCGGATAATTTTGTTGATACAAAAAAGATGATACTGTTAAAATAGAGTTACTTGTTAATGTTATCTTTAATTTCGATTTGATGAAAATGAGAGGTAAAACGATTTGCCCAACAATAATTTAATTACGAATAATCAGTTTGAAGTTTTCTTCTTATTCTTATTTAACTGGGACGAAGATCGAGTGTTTCGCGATCTAATTAAAAATACAACACCGATGATCACAAATGGAATTGATAATAATTGTCCCATGTTAAGAGTCATACCCTCTTCAAATCCACTCTGATTCTCTTTTAGAAATTCCACAAAAAATCTAAATGTAAAAAGCAGAATTAAAAATAATCCGAACAGGAAACCATGTCTTTCCAACTTCCATCTCTTCTTATATAAAAAGAACAAGAAAATGAAAATTAAAATGTACGCCACCGACTCATACAGTTGAGCCGGATGTCGAGGAATTGAATCATACCTGGTAAAAATAAAAGCCCAGGAAACATCGGTTGCTTTACCTACAATTTCAGAGTTAAACAAATTTCCAAGTCTTATTAATGCTCCTCCAATTGCAGTTACCATCACAATTCTATCCAGCAGCCATAATAAACTTTCTTTTTTCTTTTTAGAATAATAGTAGAGTGCTATAAGTATTCCAATGGTAGCTCCATGACTTGCCAATCCTCCCTTCCAAACCATAAGAATTTCAATTGGATTCGATAAGTAATATTCCGGGCTATAAAAGAGACAGTGGCCTAATCTTGCACCGATCACGGTACCAACAATCATGTAAATTGCCAGCTGCTCAAGATCAGCAATTGGCTTTCCTTCTCTTTTAAACACCCAATACATAATCCTGTAGCCAACTACGAAAGCGGCGGCAAAAAGTAAACCGTACCACCTGACTGTTATCGGGCCAAGGCTGAACAATTCAGGGCTTACATTCCATGTTATATGTGACAGTAACGGCATTATAATGTTATAATTAATAGAAGTTAATTGTTATTTACTTTCCTTTTTGATCTGGATTTTGACGGAACATAATTTTCTTCTAATTCTTTACATTCTTCCAGTGTAAACGAATCCGGTTCCCGGTCTTTCGGCAAACGAATATTCTTCTTTCCTGCTTTTAAATAAGGGCCCCATCTTCCATTTAAAATCTGATATTCCGGATTATCTTCGAATGCTTTTATTATCTTTTCCTTATCCACCTTGCGCTTTGTTTTAATAACTTCGATAGCTTCATCAATACTGATCAGATGAGGATCGTAATCTTTATTCAGCGAATAAAACTTACCCTTATGTCTTACATATGGACCAAACCTGCCAATTGCTGCAACAACCAATTCATCTTCAAATTCACCAACTTCTCTTGGTAAAGCAAACAGAGCCAGTGCTTCTTCAAGAGTTATTGATTCTAATTTGTGTTCTCTTCTTAATCCTGCATATTGTGGTTTTTCGTCCTGGTTTTTCGGATCAGTTAATTGTGCAACAGGGCCAAATCTTGCCATCCGTACTGAAACCTGTTTCCCTGTAACAGGATCAATTCCTAGAATTCTTTCGCCTGAAACTCTTTCAGAATTTTCAATTGTGTGATCGACCTTTTCTTTAAATGGAGAATAAAACTCATCCAGCATCACTTCTTTTTCAATCTCGCCCCTTGCAATTTCATCCAGCTCTTCTTCAATATGTGCAGTAAAATTATAATCCATAATTCTCGGGAAATGTTCAATTAAAAAGTCTGTTACAAGCATGGCAATGTCGTAAGGAAAAAGTTTGCCCTTGTCGACTCCGGTAATTTCAGTTTTCTTTTCTTTCTTAACTTTTTTGTCGGCCTTTAACGTTATGATATTATATTCTCTTTCTGTTCCTACAGTTTCTTCTTTATGAACATACCCCCTCCTCTGAATCGTACTAATAGTCGGGGCATAAGTCGATGGCCTTCCAATACCAAGTTCTTCGAGTTTTTTTACCAGACTTGCTTCAGTATATCGTGCAGGGGGACGTGTGAATCTTTCCACAGCTGTTATCGTTTCATATTCAAGTTTTTGTCCTTTATTTAAAGTTGGAAGTAATCCGCTCTCCCCATTTTCATTATTTTCATCATCAGTTGACTCGAGATAAACTTTAAGAAAGCCGTCAAATTTTATTACTTCGCCCTTTGCAACGAAATTTTCTTTGCTTTTTGATATGCTAATTTTAATTGTAGTTCTCTCAATCTCTGCTTCACTCATTTGCGAGGCGATAGCGCGTTTCCAGATCAGTTCATACAAAGCTTTTTCTTCCCTTGAACCGGTTATCTTTTCCACGCTAAAATCGGTTGGACGTATAGCTTCATGTGCTTCCTGGGCCAGTTGAGATTTTGTTTTAAACTGTCGCTTATGATAATATTCTTTACCATAATCTTCAACGATTTGCTTTTGGGCAGCCTTTGAGGCTTGATCAGCTAAAGCTACAGAATCGGTTCTCATATAGGTGATTTTACCAGCCTCGTATAGTTTTTGTGCAACCAACATTGTTCGTGCAACCGAGTATCTCAGTTTGCGGCCGGCTTCCTGTTGCAAAGTTGAAGTAGTAAACGGGGCAGCCGGTAATTTTTTTACCGGTTTCTTTTCGAGAGATGCTACAGAAAATTCAGCGTCTTTGCAATGGTCAAGAAATTTCTCTGCTTCTTTTTCTGATTTAAATGTCCTGGATAGTTCTGCTTTGAACTTAACGGGGTTTCCATCGCAATCTTCACAAACAAAATTTCCGGAAACTTTATAACGAGGAACAGGTACGAATGCATCAACTTCTCTTTCCCGTTCAACAATTAATCTAACGGCAACAGATTGAACTCTCCCAGCAGAAAGATTTGTTTTAATCTTACGCCATAAAATAGGTGATACTTCAAATCCAACAAGACGGTCGAGGATTCTTCTTGATTGCTGTGCTTCTACAAGGTGGTGATCAATAGATCTTGGATTTTTTACAGCATTTAAAATTGCCTGTTTGGTTATTTCATGAAAAACTATCCGTTTTGTCTTAACTTCATTAAGTTCAAGTGCTTCTTTAAGATGCCAAGAAATTGCTTCTCCCTCCCTATCCTCATCAGTTGCCAGCCAGACAGTTTCGGCTTTTTTTGTCAGTTTTTTTAATTCGCGTACAACATTTTTTTTATCATCGGGTATTATGTATTTAGGTTTAAAATTATTTTTTACATCAATACCCATATCTTTCTTTTCAAGATCTCTTATATGTCCGTAACTTGAGGTGACTAAAAAATCATTACCTAAAAATTTTTCGATAGTACTTGCTTTTGCAGGTGATTCAACTATTACAACATTCTTTGGCATATTATTCTGAGTGCTTATATAAAAAACGGATGCAAATTAACTTATATTTGCAACAAAATTCAAATGGGAATTGATTCATTAAATTTTAGATGGTTAAGAATACTTACTAATGAAGATATTCAATTATTTCCCACAATTATGATTGTGACTATACTAATATAATGGAAGTAAAGCAAATAGGTAAATATCTAATCTTTATTTTAACTGTTCCAATAATTATTTTAATAAAACTTTACCAGCTTATAGTTTCTCCTCTATTTCCTTCATCGTGCCGATACACACCCACTTGCTCCAACTTTGCTTTGCAAGCTTTACGAAAATATGGTTTGTTTAAAGGTGGATGGTTAGGTCTTAAACGAATATTCAGATGTCATCCCTGGGGTGGAAGTGGATATGATCCTGTGCCTTAAATAATATTATACTACTTGAAATTTATCAAATGCCAAAATCAAAATTGTTCGAAAAAGTTGATTATTCAGGTTGGTCTGCCATACGAAGCTACCCTTCACCAAGGTTAGTGATAGTGAACATTAGCGTAGTATGGCGGAGAGTCAGGGATTCGAACCCCGGAAGGACTTGCATCCTTAACGGTTTTCAAGACCGCCGCATTCAACCACTCTGCCAACTCTCCATATATAAATTCTATCTCGTCTAATTTACCCGCCGAAGCAATAATTTGATTAATATGCCATCAGCGTAGGCTGGCTGCTAACTTTCCATTTTATTTTATGCATTTTTATTCTGCATTTGGGCTACAAATATAGGAATTGTTATATTTTCAGCAAAGAAATATATCTTGATCATTATTAAGTATATTATGGAAAATTTATCAGAGTTCAAAAAATTTGCCCGCCATCTTGCAAATATTAGTGCGGAGATCATTAAACCCTATTTCCGATCTGAACTTAAAGTAGATAACAAACACGATGACTCTCCCGTAACTATTGCAGATAAAAAAGCAGAGGAGATTATGCGTGAAGAAATCATGAAAGAATTTCCTGAGCATGGAATTGTTGGTGAAGAATATGGTGACCATAATGAAAGTGCTGAATTTAAATGGGTATTGGATCCAATTGACGGTACAAAAAGTTTTATCACCGGTGCTTTAAGTTTTGGAACCTTGATCGCTTTGCTTAAAAATAAGCAACCGATACTGGGTGTAATTAATCACCCAATTTTAAATGAATTTCTCATTGGGGATGGGACTGAAACTACCTTAAATAATGAGATCGTAAAGGTTAGAGATTGTAATGATATTTCTGAAGCCACCCTATTAACAACCGATCATATTAGCATCGCCAGATATTATGATCCTGATGCTTTCGATA
>JASFSF010000084.1:0-7986 GCA_050114555.1 Ignavibacteria bacterium | reverse complement strand
GACCACCGCCTGATACAGTTGAATTATCTTTAAATATGCAATTACGGAAAGCCACGGTTGAATTTTGTATTTCTATGGCGCCATATGTTACAGGATCATCCCGGTATTGATCAACATGCTGAAAAATACAATAATTAAATTCATTACTTTTTGATGAATTAAGAATACTGATACCAAGCCATGTATTGTTATAATAGGATTGAAAAATTATCTGTTTGTCCTTTTCTCCACTGGCAATTATCAATCCTTCAACAATAATACGTTTATCTTTTTCGATAAATATTGTTACATCCGGTTCAATTATTAAAGTATCTTCAGGTAAAACCTGTACATCATCTGTAACCAGGAACGGACTATTTCCTGCCATTAGCGCACCGGATATATTATCTTTAATTTCGGTGTAAGTCCCACCAACAAATGGATCCCCATCGAGAGAGGTGATTCCTTCTCTGCAACCTGTGATTAAGAATACTAGTCCAACTAATAAATTAAAGTATCTTAACTTCATATCTCTAAATTAATAAAAACGGGATTCAATTTAAGTCATAAATATTTCTGTTCAGAAATTGCGATATACTTTGCATTGTGTTTGCTTATTAATATATTCTGTGTAATGAATTCATTCTTTAACATAATATAAATGGAATAACGATGACATTAAGCAGAAGAAATTTTATCAAATCTTCATCAATGCTACTTGGTGCAATCCTATATCCGGGGAAAAAATTGTTAAGCTACACAAATATTTTATCTATATCCGGCATTGCAGAAATACGTCCCAATATTGGCGTTTTCACCTCACAGGGTGGTACTATAGGATGGTATATAACAGATGATGCGGTTGTTGTGATTGATTCCCAGTTTCCTGATTCAGCAAAAAGTTTTATGAATGAAATTAAACCCAAATTAAATCGTAAAATAGATATATTGTTTAATACACATCATCATAGCGATCATACTTCGGGGAATTTTTATCTTAAAGATTTTGCGAATCAGATTGTTGCCCAGGAAAATTGTCCGAAGCTGCAAAAACAGTTTTACGGCTCAGGCGAATCGAAGGACGAACAGGTTTATGCTAATATTACATTCAGCGATGAATGGCAAATTGATCTCGGGATCGAAAAGTTGAAAGCATATTATTTCGGAAGTGCACATACGGCAGGTGATGCATTTATTCACTTTCAAAATACTAACGTAGTACATTTGGGAGATCTTGTCTTCAACAAGATTTACCCGTATATGGATACACCTGCAGGTTGTTTAATTGAAGGATTGATTAGAGTTCTTGGTAAGGCGATTAAAATGTTTGATAGTGATACTAAATTTATCTATGGTCATGCAAGTTCAGACGAATTTGTCACTGGTTCTATTGAAGATTTAAAAGTTATGCAGGATTATTTTTCGGCACTAACTGAGTTTGTGCAGAAGGAGATAAACAGTGGAAAAACTTTGAATGAGATTAAAAACGCAACTCATATTCCCGGATTCAAGAATTTGATTGAAAAGTGGAATGGTGCTAAAGATATGAGTTTAACAGCAGCTTATGAGGAGTTAACCGGTAAATAAACTATAATTTGAAAACTTAATTATTCCAATTCTTTTTGAAAGTGCTGGTAATCTTTCAGACTTTTCCAATCACCACCCCAGGTCCAGCCCCTTTCTTTAAAAATCTTGATAATTTTTGAACCTGGTTTAATCGTTCCTTTTACTTCAACATTATAAAGTGCACCTTGCGGAGTAATCACACCATTTTTAACATACGGATTTTGTTTTGGATTAATATCAATTGCCAGCCCTTTTGCGTGCATAGATAGTACACGTGACCCTGAAATGAATCTATAATTGAATGCTGATGTGTTATTATCCCCCATAGAATCTTCATCCGACCAATTGTATTCGGTAAGAGGGATTACTTTTTCAATGGGAAATTTAATTTTTCGGATGAGTATAAATATTTCTTTTACTTCTTCCGCTATTCTTTTATTTACAATTAATTGTCCCTGGTGTAATTTGTCATCAAAACCATAATATCTGACTGTAACTAATTTTAGATCTTTTCTTATTGAATAAGGGATATTTATACCTTCCAATGCTTGCAAAAGATTATATTCCGAGTCAATTATTTCGATATCTTCGGATATAGATGAGGTCGAATTTTGTTGCGGATAATTAGTCATATTTGAATTACCCTGTCCAAACATTAACGACAGTGAACTTAAAGTGAACAATAGGAGAACAATTAATATAAATCGTATCTTAAACATTAAAATCAAACCAGGTTATTACTAAATTCTAAAGTCAGTTCATAACAGTCTATAATCAGAAAGAACATAACGACCTTTATAATCATATGTAAGGCTATAAATAATGACGGTAATGATGAATACGGTGATAAATGATACATTCAATTATAGATAATAATCAATCAAATTCATACATTGACCATAATATCCACTTCCAAACAAGTTCAGATGATTCATCACATGGTATAGTTTATAAATGTTTTCCCTGTATTCATATCCTTCGGATAAAGGATTTGCCTCATTGTAAGCGTTATAAAACTTTGAATCAAAACCACCAAATAATTTTGTCATTGCCAGATCGGCTTCCCTGTTGCCATAATAAACCGCAGGATCTATCAGACAAGCAAATCCCTCATCATCAACAACATAATTTCCTCCCCACAAATCTCCGTGCAATAAAGCCGGTTTCTCAGTTTCATCTGAGATTATGCTTTCAATTTTAGTCTCTAATTTTTTTATTGCGCTCTGCAGATCTGAAGTTGAGTTTCCATATTGTTCAGCTAACTTCAGCTGGTAAACTATTCTTTTATTAAAATAAAATTCAGTCCAGTTCTCCTTTTCGTTCTCTTCAGCAATATTTATTTGCGGGTTTGATCCTATAAAGTTATTCTCATAAAAACCAAAATATTGGTTGTTATATTCATGCATCAAAGCAAATTTTCTTCCAAAGTCCTCTGAAAAATTATTTTGCCTCTGGATAGAATGAATAAACTCCAGTAAAATATAATTGCTGTTAAAACTTATCACATCAGGGATCTTAATCGCGTCTGCTTTTTTTAATTCTTGTAATCCATGTGCTTCCTTTATGAACATATCTGTGTTACCTGATGAATTAACTTTTAGAAATAAATCATTTCCCTTGCTTAGTTTAAGCATATATGCATTGCTAATACATCCGCCTGATACAGAACGAACATTCGATATTTGATCGTTTATTTCCTGTTCAATCTTATTTTTAAGTAACTTGTCCAGCATCCTGCTCTATCTTTTTTAATAATCCGTCAACAGCGTCTTCCAGTAGATCCAATACTTCTTCAAATCCCGCAGTTCCCTTATAGTATGGATCAGGAATTGAGTCAACATTATATCTGGTGGAAAAATCAGTCATCTTAAAAATTCTGTTATCGAATTTATTCTGCAAATCCATTGCTTTTATGTCAATGTAATTCTCATCATCCATTGTTACTATATAATCAAATTCATTAAAATCGTTATTCGGATTAAATGACCGTGCTATGCTGTCAAGACTGAATCCCCGTTCTGAGGCATGTTTAATCATCCTTTTATCTGCAAGTTCACCCTCATGGTAGTCTATTGTGCCGGCGGAATCAACTTGAATAGAGTTGCTCAAATTTTTGTCAGCAACATATTTTTTCATTATTGCCTCTGCCGATGGAGATCTACAGATATTACCCATGCAGACAAAGAGAACTTTTTTAGTCTTCATTAAACAGATTCAAAATTTTTTAGAATAGAATAGCAAAGATAAGTATTATTCCCCCTGCAGTGTAATTAATATTTTCCTCGAACCGCCATGATTGCGGTGTTCGCAAAGATATATTCCCTGCCAGGTACCCAGATTAAAATGTCCATTTGTTACTGGAATCGATAAAGATGTTCCGATGAGAGTCGATTTAATATGAGCGGGCATATCATCGCTGCCTTCACTGGTGTGTACATAGAAAGATTCATCTTCTTTAACATTCCAGTTAAAAAAACTCTCCATATCTTTTCTAACATCCGGATCGTAGTTTTCATTCAAGGTAAGCGAAGCCGAAGTATGTTTCAGCAATAGATGTACTATACCTGCATTTATTTCTTTAATTTCGGGAAACTTGTTAAGAATTTCACTTGTAATCAGATGGAAGCCACGTGCATAAGGTTTCAATTGTATTTCTTTTTGAATCCATGTCATAACTATAATTAATCTAATGGAGTTTTACTCAGGAACGTGTACTAAGAAATATGCTTTCGCAGATTTACCAATAGATTCAGCTTCTTTCTTATTCATATGCATATCATCAGGTTCATCATCTTCATGGCCAGCTTCTATAATTGCAAGGTCAGAATCTTTCGCATGTTTCACTAATTCCTCGCAATAAGCAGTATCTCCTCCGTAGCATATTGTCATTCCATCAAATGTAAAATTAAAACCAAGTGAGGGGACCTGCCTTTTTGAGCCATCACTCAGTTCTTCCTTATGAATAACTGGAAAAGGTTTAACAGATACTTTCTTCCGAGTGAAACTTTTCTCGTCGTCTATTTGCTTCAGTTTGATTTGATATGAAATCGTATTTGAATAAACTTTTTCAAAAGCTTTATAGATACTAATGATTTCAACGCAGCCTTTAGGGTAGTGAATTGTTAATGGTGAAGATTTTTTCATCACTTTAAGGTAGGTCAGCAACGTCCAGACACCACCAACGTGGTCATGATGTCCATGAGTGACAAATATATCCGAAACATTTAGTATTCTGTTTGTACCAATTTCCTTGTTTAAATCTCTGAGTATCCCGTCACCCGGATCAACCACAAAGTTTGCGTTACCTGCTTTTATCAATATGCCGGTTGCAATGTTTGGTATTGAACAAAATATTTTAATTGAAAAATCTTTTTTCTTCCAGGTTAGAGGATATTCTTGAACTTTCATTTTTTTCTCTGTTTAAATAGGGTAGTCCGGTTGGAAGATCATTCCTTGAAATATTCACAGTTTTTAGGATCCTTGCATCGGGCAAATATGTTAAATGCATAACTTTCAAATTCAAATCCTAGGTTCTCGCTTATTTTTTCCGGAAATTTACTTAATTCATCGTCAGAAAATTCAACAATTCTTCCGCAATCCATGCATATCAGGTGATCATGCACCTGCTTTTTGAAGCTGCTCTCATATCGTGTAAGGTTTTCACCAAAGTGACGTTTACTCAGTAATTCGCATTGTACCAGTAATTCCACAGTTTTATAAACTGTGGCTCTTGAAACTGTAGATTTTGAATTTTTCATTAAGATATACAGATCATCTGCCCCAAAATGTCCCTCATAATCCAATGCAGCTTCCATAACTTCGAATCTTTCAGGAGTTATTCGGTTCTTTTCACTTTTAAGAAAATTTCGAAATATTTCCCTGGCTTGTTTATGCTTCAATTTTTCATCTTCTAATTATTATCATAAAAATATTATGGATCAGGACTAATAGCAATTTAGTTTAAAATTTTAATTTATACCCAATAATCTCAATCCGTTTACAGTAATAAAAGTCATTATATATGCAAGAGATGAAAATATTATCACTTGCAAAACAGGGATACGCCAACTGCCTGTTTCTTTTCGCGAAACAGCTATAGTTGAAATACATTGAAGCGCGAAAATAAAAAACACAATCAATCCTATAATTGTTGAGGTGGTAAAAAGTGCTAATCCTGTACTCTCTACTTTTGCATTTTTCATAGATTTGAGTAATGAGCCCTGCAAGTTTTCTTCGCTATCCGTAACATTAAATATCAATGCTAGGGATGAAACAAAAACTTCTCGTGCAACAAATGCGGATATAAGCGATACTCCTACCCTCCAATCGAATCCAAGAGGTTCCATAACCGGCTGGATTGTTTTTCCAATATAGGCAGCATAGGAATTTTCGAGTCGTTGACTAGCATCAATTTCCATAACAGTTTCTTTTCCGGTAACATCATCCGAATTCATTGTATTATCACCGGGAAAATATGTTAATGCCCATAGTATAAGAGAAAATACAAGAATAATTGGTCCTGCTCTCATAATATATTGTTTGGAGGAGGAGTAAGTATTTCTATATAAAGCTTTTATTGTTGGGATTTTATATGTCGGAAGCTCAAGTATAAAAGAAGAATTATCCTCCTCGTTGATTATACGCTTTCTAAATTTGTTGATAATTGAAGCCACTATTACTGAAATAATGATAGTTACCGGATAAATACAAGCCAGCATAAATCCACCAATCCAGGGTTTATCAGGAGGTGTTAAGAATGCAAGTAATAGTGCATACACAGGAAGTCTTGCACTGCAACTCATCAATGGAAGAATGAAAATCGTAAGAAGTCTTTCCCGCCTATTTGGAATTGTCCTTGCAGCAAGCATCGCAGGAATTGCACAGGCGAATCCGGATAACATAGGGACAAATGATCTTCCGTTTAGACCAATCTTTGAAAGGGGCTTATCAATCAGCATAGCACCTCGTGCCAGATAACCTGTATCTTCAAGTACTCCAAGTATAAAAAACAGAATTATAATTTGCGGAACAAAAACTAAAACAGAACCCGTTCCCGTAATTATTCCATCCGATATTAAACTGGAAAACCAGCCAGTGCCCATCGTTGAATACGCAGATTGTGCAAGCATACTGAAGAAATCATCAACAAGACCCATTAGTGGTGATGCAGCCCAAAAAATTGAAGAGAATATTAATCCAGTTACAATAAAGAATATCAGCATTCCCCAAATCCTTTGTAAAAGAATTTTGTCAAGAAAAAGTGTGAACTCATCAGGTGTATTTTTATTCCAGCCACCATTTTCGTTTATTATTTTCAATTCTCGATTAGCCTTGCTAACAGACTCTTTTTGATTGGAGGATATATTCGTGAGAACTTCATTTGAAATCTGTTCAATTCGATTGTAAGATTTGAATAATTTTGATTTGTCGCTTTCAGTTACGAAAGGTTTAGGAGATGGCTTTCCATTTAATTTAATTTCGTTAAGATTTCTCTCGACTAATTTAATCAATTGATCAAGTCCGGAACCTGTTCTTCCATTAATCTTAACCACATCGCAATTCAATTTTTCTCCGAGTAATTCTGCAGATACCGCCAGATATTTCTTTTCTAAAATATCATTCATTGTTAAAGCGATAATTATTTTAAATCCGGATCTAATCAATTGATCGGATAAAAGCAGATGTCTTGAAAGTTGACTGGCATCTATAGTTGTTATGATTAGGTGAGGCGATCCCATTTTCGGGTGTGAATAGATAGAATCTATTGCAACTTTTTCATCAGGTGAATTTGGAACAAGACTTACTATGCCGGGCGAATCTAATACTTCTGCATCTATATTGAATTTACTTAAAAATTTAGATGTGGAATACTCCACAGTTGAACCGGGGTAGTTTACTGTTTTAAGGTTTTTACCACTGATTAAATTATATAAGGAAGTCTTTCCGGAGTTTGGCGGACCAACAAGAGTTACAACCGGCAACTCTTCAACAATTAGCGAATTCATACTACGATAATACAGTCAGCCTCTTTTTTCCTGATGGCTATTAGTGTACCTCTGACTGAAAAGGCAACAGGATCGTTAAACGTAGTGATGTTCACTAATTCAATTTCCTGACCGGGTGTGAAACCAACTTCTATTATTCTCTGGTGAGAAGGGTGAGAAGTATCGATATCATTTATTACGGCTTTTTCTCCGAATTTAAGATTTGCTGCTGTTTTCATTTTTATCCCTGAATGTTAAACCGCAATTATTATTCAGATTTAATCTATATAAAAATAAATATATACCCCGATAATGTCAAGTAATTTTACAAAAAATGTTTTGTCAAGTTAAAAGTATTTCTCACGAATAGTTATTCTCTCATAACTAATAAAATATAAAATCATTTAATTAAAAACTCGAATAGGGTTGATTAAGGAAGGGAGCATTATTAAATCTC
>JASFSF010000083.1:0-8013 GCA_050114555.1 Ignavibacteria bacterium | reverse complement strand
GGCTAACCTTTGTCCGTCCAATTTTATCCTGAATCATAATTAATGCATTCAAAAGATTATCCGGTCTTGGCGGACAGCCGGCAACGTAAAGATCCACAGGAAGAAACTGGTCTATTCCCTGAACAACTGAATAGGTTCTGTAAATTCCACCGCTGGCTGTACATGCACCCATAGCAATCACCCATTTGGGATCCGGCATCTGGTCGTATATCTTTCTAACAACCGGGGCCATTTTATACGTTACTGTTCCGGCAACAATCATCAAATCGCATTGCCTTGGAGTAAATCGCATTACTTCTGATCCAAATCTTGCGATGTCATATTTCGGATCACCCGAAGCCATCATTTCAATCGCACAGCATGAAATTCCCATAGGCATTGGCCAGACAGAACTCTTACGTGCCCATGCCGCAATCGCATCAACCTTTGTTGTAAAGAAGCCGTTTTCTTTTAATAATGATTCTAATCCCATCTGAAGCCGCCTTTCTTAAACGCATACAAATAACCTAATTCAAACACTATCAAAAATATTAACATAGATACAAAGACAGGAGTTCCGAATTCAGCAAATAATTTTTTAAACTGAACCGCCCATGGATAGATAAAGATCACTTCAATATCAAAAATTATAAAGAGCATTGCGACCAGGTAATATTTGATCGAAACTCTTTCCCTTGTTGTACCAACCGGTTTCATTCCGCTTTCATATGTGGATTGCTTTTCTTTATTCGGTCTTTGCGGGCCGAGAATGCTGGAAGTGAATGTGATTGCAATGGCTATAAAGATTGCAAAAATCATCACTAACAATATCGGAATGTACGATTCAAGCATATAAATTTTTGAAATTATTGACGTGAAAACTATCCAAAAAATGCCTGATTGTCAATTTAAAGAGTTTTACATTTTCATAAGGAATTAGGTTAATAACCTCGAAAAGTGTGAAACCTTAATTCACGAATTTCAATATTCAAGTAGCCTAATAAAGCTTGCTATAGAAAATTATTCAGTTAATTTATATAAGACAGCAGGAGGATTTTCAAAATATACCACGGGTTTTAATCCGGGATGATTTTGATTTGGATTTAGAAGAAACTGCAGCTCTCTTCGCATTGCAGCTTCCATTGTGCTAAAGTAAAGATAATCTACTCCACTTTGTTTTAGTTGGCTTATTAATTCTTCATAATTTTTAGCCATGGGAATAAGGCTGAATTCCATATCCAGGTAATAAGCCACGTGCGCTTTACGTGCTGCAATCTTAGTTCCCCGTTCGTTTTCCGTAATATTTTCTTCATACCAGTCTCTTAGAATCAATAATTCCTGTGGACCGGAATCAATACGTTTGCCGTTAAAAGATATGGATTGCGATAATGTTACGGTTAATAATATTATCGGGACAAGATATGCGATAGTTGAAGGTAATTTCTTCATAAACTTAAAATTGCTACTGAAGAACGGCTGCACAGCCAGCAAGGTATAAAACGGAAGCAAAAAGAGTGAAAATCTCTCGCTGTAAAATACTAGCAGCAGTAATCCAAAGAAAAATATATTAACCAGGTAATAACCAATCTCCCGTGTGGATATTCTTTTCCATGGTTTGGATATTATTAGCAATACCAGACCCAGTATTACAAATGCACCGGTATGCCATCCGGTTAATCTCTCCATATCCAACATGAAGTTCTCACCGATATTTCCAATCACGGTCGAAATGAAAAGTGTAAAATCACGACTCACCACATCAAAGAGTGAAGTATAATTACTGCTTTGTTCAAACCAAAACTGGTCCCATGATACTTTTCCTTTTCCAAATAATTCGTAAGCAATGTTTTTATAATTCTCATTATAAAAGAAACTTCCTTTTTCACTCAGGCAGTAAAATCCCCAGGGAGAAAATGTAAGAATGAATACTCCTAAAAAAATCAAAGATGCCTTGATACGCTGGATCCATTTTATTCCCCGGTAATTAACGAACAGGATAACAACAACGAAACCCACTAAAAAGACACCGTTATACCGTGTGAGGTAGGATAACCCGGCCATAATTCCTGCCAGCACCAGAAATTTATAATCGAGTTCTTTTTCTCTGAAGAAAAAAAACAATGTGGATACTGCCAGAAGATTAAAAAACATATCGGTTCCGGCGCTGTAGGTATATTGCACAAATATTGGATTTGCAGCAACAATGAGTATTGTAAAAAATGCAATCGCGGGAGAAAATATTCTCTTCAATAAACCGAATGAAAGAATAATCGACAGGGTCGCGGAAATAATCCCGATAAACATTCCCGAATAAAAATAATCACTTGTGATTAATGTTGATATGCCTAGTACTATCGGATAAAGCGGGCCGCGAAATGCATCAATTTTAACTGAACCATTTATGAAATGTTTTGCTTCGGGTACATATCCCCAAAAGAAATCTGTTTCCACACCGTAATCACCGACTTTATGATATGCAACGCTTACTATAGTAAGAATCAGAAAATATACTAAGCCGAGTACAATCCCGAGATATTTAAATTCAAAGAATTTATTAATACTCTCCTGAAAGCTTTTTTTATTATCTGCCTCAATATTTTTCTTTGCTGCTTTTTGTCTTTTTTTCTTAGGCATTCTTTATTGCTGTTTTTTTCAATTGAGGATGTTTAATATAAATAAAATTTCTTAGCTGAAATATCGAGGTTGCTGGCAGATTATAACTTTTATCAAACGGCATTTCTTTTTAATTTGAACAATGAGTTCAATTATTGTTAAGATTTTCAATAAGACAAACTACTTGAAGATTCCGGCACTCACAATAACGTTATGCTTTCTTACCTTCAGTTTCTGTCATGGACAAGTAAAAATTGATTCTCTCGATATAATCGGGAAACAACCTCTTTATAATTTACTTTTCTCAAAATTTGATAAACAGTTAAACACATACTATCTGAACACAGGAATAAATTATTCAACACAAATCTCGAAAATGGAGTTTAGTCTGTATGAAAATTTTCGTTCGACTTTATTTCGTTCCGGTGTAACTTCAATCAGAGATGAGCAGTATTTTAAGTTTAAAGGTAAATACCTGCTCCCGGGTAATAATAAAATTGGAGTAGCAGCTAACAGCACTATTTTCAGTGATGACAGGAATACACTTATTAATAAATCAAATATTAATGATGTACAACTCTTCGGAGAGTTTGAATTCCACAGCAACTTTCTCATTACACCATTTGGAGGATATACAACAAACAACCAGGTTGGTGAAGATGATGAAGGGCCTATATACGGACTGGAAGGCTCTTACCAGGATTATTCAAACAGCGACTATTCCATTAACTCAATATTGAAACTGAGAAATGAAGATATTTTACCCCGCAGGGACCTTTTAAGATTTTTTAATGTTTCATTAAATAACCGATTCAGCAAAAACGTATCGAACCATCTGGCAGGAAGGATTTTCAGCAGCAGGAAAGATTTTTATCTGCCAGCCGATTCGATAATATCATCAACCTTTAATGTTGTAAACAATATCGAAAGCCGGACAGAAACAAACTATCTAGTTGATGATAATATGTACTTTAAAGATGTAATTGAAAACATAGACATGGAGGTTTTAGCTGCATTAAACTGGCGAACCATTGATAAACAGAAAAGATATAAAAGCCCGCTTGTTCAGTCCGAAAATATCTTTGATACACAAATAGATGAACTGGTAATTGGAACGGGTGCAAAAATGTTATACGGGTCAACTTTTTTTAGCGGATCATTAAGCTTTAACTTTTCGGAAAGGGATGAAAAACATATCACAAAAAATTTTGAGGGCGCAGATGATTTTTTCTTTGAAACTGCCTCCGAACGACAGGCTCGCAAAAGTAATAATTCCAGGAGAACTACCATAGCAATTACAGGTGATTTCAATCTGTCATCTTCAGATAAAGTTACAACGAGTGTATATTTTAATAAATTAATCTACGATACTCCCAGTTCCGATAACGACGATGACAGGGATGAACTTTTATCAATTTTTCGAATACGATACTCAAAATCACTATCACCTTATTTTCAAGCATTTGTAAACGCTGAAGCAACCATTAGTCATATCGTTTATTTGTTTGCGAGCCGAAGTTCAAACAACAACATTAATCGGGTTCTCAGGTTAATGGCGGGAGGACATTACAGGGGAGCTAACGTATCTTCGCTAAATACATTCGAAGTTTCTGCCAATTACACCGTATACGATTTTGAAAATATAAGCTCCGGTTTAAGAAGCCTGTCGTTCAGGCAATTTACTGCGACAGATTCATCACGCATCAATTTCACAAAAAATTTTGCTTTTGGATTAAATGGATATATTAAACTTTCCGAGCAAGCCGATTTGAACTGGGGCGAATTTTCAGAAAGACCGGTGCGATTTCTACGTGAAATATTTGCCGATCCTATGTTTTTTCTAACCTATAATCATGCAGTACTTGGAATTGGATTAAGATATTTTTCATTAAGCACCTTTAATTATAGCGGATTATCCAGAATACCTGATACACGTTATCAAAGTATTGGCCCAAAAATTGAACTAAGCTACATTGTTTTAGATTCTATCAATCTGAAGATCAACGGCTGGTATGAATTTATAAGCATTAACAATACACAGGATAGCGAACGTATAAACTTTGTGATGGATTTGAACTGGAAATTTTAAATTGAAAAAACCATTTTTTTTCTTATCTTTTATTCAAAATTTTTAAGGAACAACTTGTCCCAAGAGACGTATCACCTTGAAATAGAGAGCGATCCGAACAATTTAATCACAATAGAAGAATTTGTAAACTATTTTTGCAAAGACCTGAACATAACCGAGGAGAAACTTGGCAATATTCTCCTTGCAGTTACCGAAGGTGCAACAAACGCAATAAAACACGCAAATAAAGGTGATACCACCAAGAAAGTCTATATTGATGCCTTCGTCGAAGGTTCCAATCTTATAATTAAAGTTAAAGATGAAGGGAATGGTTTTGATCCGGAGGCAATCCCTGATCCAACAGAACCGGAAAACTTACTAAAGGATTCAGGTAGAGGGGTATATTTAATGCGCTTTTATATGGACGATCTTGAGTACCGAAGGACTCCAACAGGAATGGAACTCATCCTCACCGTAAAAATCTGATTCTTTATTCCGCAAAAGGAATTTCTTTTACCACATCTTCAAAAAATTACTTATTTTAATTATTGTTATTATTAATAATTTTTTAGCGGGAGCAAAAATGAGCAGAAAAAAAATAGCTTTGATTGGCGGCGGCCAGATAGGTGGGGTTTTAACTCAATTGATAGCTCAAAAGCAGCTGGGTGATGTGGTAATGTACGATATCGTAGAGGATTTACCACAGGGAAAAACTCTTGATATTGCAGAAGCAGCACGAATCGACGGTTTCGATTCTAAAGTTAGCGGAACTAACGATTATAAAGATATTGCAGGGTCGGATCTTGTAATCATTACAGCTGGCTTACCGAGAAAACCAGGCATGAGCCGTGACGATCTTCTAACTACCAATGCACAAATAATGAAGGTAGTTGCAGAGGGAGTTAAAGAACATGCACCAAACTCAATTGTGATAATACTTTCCAACCCACTTGATGCAATGGTAACTTTGTTTAAGAAAATTACGGGATTCCCGCATAACAGGGTTATCGGTCAGGCCGGTGTACTCGATTCTTCAAGATTCTCTACATTTATTGCATGGGAACTTGGAGTTTCAGTCAAGGATGTTAATGCAATGGTGCTTGGCGGTCATGGTGATACAATGGTTCCGATAGTTCGTTATGCAAATGCGAACGGTATTCCGGTTATGGAACTTCTTGAGAAAAAATACGGCAATGCTAAAAAGGCAAAAGAAGTTATGGATGACATGGTTACCAGAACCAAAAAAGCCGGCGGTGAGGTAGTTGGACTTTTAAAAACCGGCTCGGCATTCTATTCGCCTGCAGCAGCTGCGATCTCGATGGCTGAGGCAATTATTTTTGATGAAAAAAGAATCCTGCCTGCATGTGCATTCCTGCAGGGTGAGTTTGGTGTAGAAGGATATTATGTTGGTGTTCCTGCAGTTCTTGGTGCATCGGGAATTGAAAAAGTTGTTGAATTCTCACTTGATAAAGAAGAGCAAGCTGCATTAGATCATTCTGTAAATGCAGTTAAAACTCTTGTAGGCGATATGGAAAGATTAGGATTCTAATCAAACCGTTTTTATTGGATATACCGGTTTCGAATAAACCGGTATATCTACATTATTTTTCTCCGCCCTTTAAAAATTCTCTATAAATTATTCCAATATTAGATTTAATTTAAAGTTAAATAAGATTAAATTGTATCAGTGCACTATCGGTGTACTTATGTTCCAATCGAAATTCTTCCGTAAAGTATAAGCACGGGTTATTGCAGTATAAGAAATTGTTATAGAGAGAGAATGCAAAAATCTATAATTAATAGTTAAACTTTATATAGTTTTGAAGAAACAAAGGAGGAAACCTTATGAGTGATAATAATAGCAAGTGCCCCGTATCTCACAATCCAGTTGCCGGCGGCGGCACATCAAACAGAGACTGGTGGCCAAACCAGATAAATTTAAGGATTCTACATCAGAATTCTTCCCTCTCCGATCCAATGGACGAGGAGTTCAACTACGCTAAAGAATTTAAGAAACTCGATCTTAAGGCAATCAAAAAGGACCTTACCGCATTGATGACCGATTCCCAGGATTGGTGGCCGGCTGACTACGGTCACTACGGCGGACTCTTCATCAGGATGGCATGGCATAGTGCAGGTACCTATCGCACCGGCGATGGCCGCGGTGGTGCAGGCTCCGGCACGCAGCGCTTTGCACCTCTTAACAGCTGGCCGGACAATGCAAACTTAGACAAAGCACGCCGGCTGCTTTGGCCCATCAAAAAGAAATATGGCAACAAGATTTCCTGGGCTGATCTTATGATACTTGCAGGAAACGTTGCACTTGAGTCGATGGGATTTAAGACTTTTGGTTTCGGCGGCGGACGTGAAGACATCTGGGAACCTGAAGAAGATATTTACTGGGGAACTGAAACTGAGTGGCTCGGTGACAAACGATACTCAGGTGAAAGAGATCTTGAAAATCCCCTGGCCGCTGTGCAGATGGGATTGATTTATGTAAATCCTGAAGGCCCGAATGGAGAGCCAAGTGCTGTTGCTTCAGGTAAGGACATTCGCGAGACGTTTGCACGTATGGCGATGAACGATGAAGAAACTGTAGCCCTTACTGCCGGCGGGCACACTTTCGGTAAGACTCACGGTGCAGGCGATGCAGCACATGTTGGTCCTGAACCTGAAGGAGCCACTATAGAAGAACAGGGTCTCGGCTGGAAGAGCAGTTTCGGCAGCGGTAAAGGTGATGATACGATTACAAGCGGAATCGAAGGTGCATGGACACCGAATCCAACTAAATGGGACAACGGCTATTTTGATATGCTGTTCAAATACGACTGGGATCTGGAAAAAAGTCCCGCCGGTGCCTGGCAGTGGGTTCCGGCAAATCCGGATGAAAAGGATCTAGCCCCGGCTGCTCACGATCCATCTAAAAAGGTTAAGACCATTATGACCACTGCGGATATGGCGATGCGTATGGATCCTATATACGAAAAGATTTCGAGAAGATTCCATGAAAATCCTGATGAGTTTGCCGATGCTTTTGCGCGTGCATGGTTCAAGCTGACGCACCGTGATATGGGACCTAAGTCCCGCTATTTAGGGGAGGAAGTACCAAAGGAAGATCTAATCTGGCAGGATCCTATTCCCGAAGTCGATCATACTCTGATTGACAAGAAAGATATTGACGAACTTAAAAGTAAAATACTTAAATCCGGCTTGTCGGTTTCTGATCTCGTTTCAGCTGCATGGGCATCAGCATCAACTTTCCGCGGTTCTGACAAGCGCGGAGGCGCTAATGGTGCACGCATCAGACTTTCACCGCAAAGGGATTGGGAAGTTAACCAGCCGGCTCAACTGAA
>JASFSF010000082.1:0-8130 GCA_050114555.1 Ignavibacteria bacterium | reverse complement strand
TTTAATTCTTTTCTAACGGAATCCGCATCCTCGAAGTATTCAGGTAAAATATCACTAACTTTTTGATCTACACCTTCAATAATATTTTCCCTTAAGGCTATGCCAACCAAAGCAGATATAATACTTTTACTGACAGATTTTACATCGTGCAATACATCTTTGTCATATGGATGCGTGTAACTTTCTAACACCAGGTGACCGTTCCTAATAATGATTATGCTTCGAACTTTAAGACTATCCGTTTTAATTTTTTCCAGCATGTCTATCAGTAATTCGGAATCCATGCCTTGTTTCTCAGGTGTAGAGATATTTAAAAGGGGATTAACGTAATTGTGGTGCTTATTATTACCAACTTGTGCCTTACAATCAATTGATGTAAAGACGAAAACGAGAAGTAGTGCAAGTACAAAATTGACGCCAAGCTGCATCCACTTGATATTATTCTTTTCCATATTTATCCGGCCTTTTATTTAGTTGGAGTAAACCGATTTTTATTAATACTAAATGAGGTTACTTCATTATTACCATCTTCTTAGTATCAGAAAAATTTCCTGCTTTTAAATGATAAAAGTAAATACCGCTTGAAAAATCTTGTCCCGAGAAATCAATTTCAAAATAACCGGCGGATTTTTCTGCAAGAAGAAGAACCGCAATTTCATTTCCCAGAATATCATAAACAGCAAGATATACAGATGCCCGGGATGGAATTTGAAATCCAATGGTTGTCGTCGGATTAAACGGATTTGGAAAATTATTATACAATTTATAATCAATTGACTCCAGCAAACTTTCATCAATTGAAGTTACATTTTCCGATAGACTGCTGTCGAACTTAGCAACGAAACAATCATTGCTTCCACCATTGAAGGTAGTATCATATGCTAGTTCAGTTACAGGAAAATTCAATGATGATGTTACTCCTGCGATATATATATATCCGCTGTCATCTCTGGCAATACATTGTCCCTTATCATCAGAAACAGAGCCTAAAAATGTGGAAGATTCGAGAATAGTCAAGTTGGAGTTGAACTTTGATATGAAAACGTCATCTCCCCCATTATATACTTCATCATAAGAATAATTAGTAGTCGGAAAATTTACTGAGAAAGTTTCACCTACAATATAGATATTCCCAACTTCATCGATAATGATGTCCTCACCGGTATCTCTGACGCTACCTCCGAGCAGAGAGGAAGCTTGAAGCGTTGTCAAATCGTTATTAAATATTGCTACATAAGCATCTCGTGTTCCTCCATTATACGACTGATCGTACGCTCCGGGAGTAGTTGGGAAATTGATTGTGGTAGTGTAGCCAGCAATTACAATATTTTCGCTATTGTCTATTCTCATTGCAAGAGCTTCTTCAAAATTACTGCCGCCAAAAAATGTTGATGCGTTAAGTGCGGTTAAATCACTGCTTAGTTTTGAGATAAAAATATCCGAACCCCCATTAAATGTAGTATTGTAAGCAGACTGAGACGTTGGGAAATTAAGTGATTGTGTTTCGCCACATACAAATACATTTTCATTGGTATCTAACACGATGGAAACTCTCCATTCGTTCCCATTTCCTCCAAGAAATGTAGAGGCCGACAATGTTTGAAGACTTGAATCAAATTTTGAAACGAACACATCGCCACCGGGATTGCCACCTGCGTACGTACTATCAAATACACCGGTAGTAAAAGAGAAATCAGCCGACTTTGTGAGTCCGGTTACATAAACATCTCCGTTACCTGCAATTGCCAAATCTATACGTGGCCATTGAAATCCTTCATCTCCGGTTCCGCCCAGATAAGTTGACGCCGACAATGTTGTAAGGTCGTTATCTATTTTTAAGACAAAAGCATCCAGACCACCAATACTATTCTCATTGTATGCACCCGTTGTAGTCGGAAAGTCAGATGATGTTGTATATCCCGCCAGATAAATATTATTAATATCATCAATCTTAATTCCCATCCCATACTCATTTCCATTGCCACCGATAAATGTAGAAGCTATAAGTGTGGTTAAGTCGGTATTAAATTTTGAAACGAAGCGGTCTGATGTTCCTCCATTCAAATTTTCGCTAAATGCTCCGACCGAGGTAGGAAAGTCAACTGAATGGGTCACACCCGTAACAAATATATTCCCATTGTTATCAACTGCAATTCCAGGCTCATAATCATCGTCGGTACTGGTGCCACCAATAAATGTTGAAGCCAGCAGCGGATCAATTATCAGGGGGAAAGAACTATCATAATCGGTTAGTTTAAATCCGTAATGATCATCTTCAAGCGTATATGCAACATCCACTTCCGTTCTGCCCTCCGGAAATTGTTGATAGGCTACAGGCTTTGTAAAAGATACATTGCCAACAGATGATTCCAGAAGTAATTCCCCGGCGCTGTTTAGAGTCAAATTTTCTGCCCCGGTAACCTTAACCTGAATGTTCCCGGGATCGGCACCGGGTTGAACACAGAAAACTTTTTCCACATTGTTCCCAAATGCTCTAAGCCTTAAATCAATCCCATCGAAGATTTCGCCAAAGTTTATTACACTATAAGCAGGGATATTATTATTCCATTTTAACTGATTATTTCCTTTAAAATAGTTTACACTCATTGTGCTTTTTTCTTCCCCTAAAATTAGACCGTTTGTCAGATGCCTTATTTTTTCTTTAACTACTAATCCATTGCCGGAATCAGTTTTCCCGGATGAGGAGAAAGAATAAACAATTTCCCCATCTTCCGTCACGAATACTGATCCGCCAAATGTTTGGGCATAAAATTTTACTTCTTCTCCCAATTGTCCTTCGTTCGAAACAAAGGGGATTTGAATTTTTGAAATGCCGGATTCTTTAAGTGGGGTGAATTTATTAGTATAATTTACTTCGATTATAAAATGACCGGTCAAGAAAATAATAACAGCTATAATAACTCCACAGCAAATGAGAATGTTTTTTCTCAATTTAATATCAATATTTATGTTCATTGTTCCTCCCTTAATTGAAATTGAATTTGTTAGTAGTCTATTTTACCTTCTTTAAGAAATGTCATTTTTTTATTGTTACCAAAATTATCCGAATTCTCTTTTTTATTATTTCTTAAAATGTTTGCTATGTAGATGTAACTTTTTTCTGCATTCAATTACTTTAGATGAGTAAAACCTTAGCATTATATTCTTCAACTAACACCATTAGTCAAGGTTATCTTTCACAACTATGCCATTATGAATAACCATATATAAATTGCTTTTCAAGACCTGGAGATCATCAAGAGGATTACCATTGACCAAAATAACATCAGCAATTTTCCCGGTTTCAATTGTTCCCAGATTATCTCCAAGTTCACAAAATTCAGCAGCATTTTTTGTTGCAGTTACAATTACTTCCATTGGGGTTAGCCCAGCCTGTTCTAACAATCTTAATTCAGTTATGGGCATTCCTTCATCCATAGGCCAGCCAATATCAAAATCAGAACCCAGTGCTATTTTAACACCTCTTTGATGTAGTTTATTAATATTTTCCATTGCCTGCTGACGCATTGGAGGGTATTGATATATTTCCAGTGATGAAATTACACCAACGTCATCTGCGATCAGTCTATCCACCAGCGAATCGGGTGTGGTTTCATATATCATAGGATGAACAATTTCATCCGCATTTCCTTCCAGTGCTCTGTAATAAAGATGTGCTTCCTGCGCATGAACAACTACCCTCATATTTCTTGAGTGAGCAGTTTCAACAATTGCTTGCAAATATTCCAGCGGCATTGAGTTATAGTTATCCCTTTCGTCCAGATAAACTTTAATCAGATCCACTCCCAAATCGATATATTGATTTGTTCTCACAATTGCATTCTCCGGCGATGAAACAATTACACCGTAAGATCCATGCGGTACTCCAGCAGCTATATCAAATATGGGGCTGGCATATATCATTCGTGGAAAATAAGATGATGGTTCACTATTCATGGTTTGAATTATCTCGATTCTACTATTTGTCGGAATGGCTAAATCTCTTACTGTTGTTACTCCTTCGAGAAGCCAGGTTCGCATTCTATGTGTGTTGTTTGAATAATGTACATGTGCATTAAAAAATCCCGGTAAAATTGTTTTCCCTCCGGCATCAATAATTGTAGAGGAATCCGGAATAATGGCTGAGGAACTTGACCCGGCATATATTATCAGACTATCTTTAATAATTACTGTTGCGTCTGGAATAGGTGTACCTCCATTGCCATCTATCAAAGTGCCACCTTGGAGACAAATGTATTGGTTATATTCAGTTTCCGTAAAATAAGATCCCAGTAGAGATTCGGAGTTGCAGGAGAGAAATAGAATACAAATTACTGCTGTTAAGATTAAAATATTTAGTTTTCGTTTATTTTTCATTATCGTTTAAGCTGTTAAAGTGATTTTTCAATTGGTGATTGTTTTGACTATTTATGATATATCTTTTTTTCTCTATCCTTTATATGATATATAGTTGAAGGAATAAAGTGGACTGCTAATACTGTCCAGATTATTATTTGAACAATAGCTCCATTTTCAAAATTCCCATTTGCCAATTCTGTTATACAAGACACAATTTCATATAAGGATATGATTGATATTACTAATTTGAAAACAAATGATTCAAAAAAGATTTTGATTTTTGATTTAATTGTTCCTTTCATAGTATGTTCTCCATAATTTTTTATTATGACTAAATGAACTTATTTCATTATTACCATCTTCTTAGTATCAGAAAAGTTTCCTGCTTTGAAGTGATAAAAGTAAATACCGCTTGTCAATTCTATTGCATTAAGCTCAACTTCATACGTTCCTGCCTGCTTTTCTTCATTAATTAAAACTGCAATCTCATTTCCCAGTACATCGAAAACTTTAAGTGATACAAAACTTATTTCAGGAACTGAAAAATTAATATTCGTTTGAGGATTAAAAGGATTAGGATAATTCTGAAATAAAAAGAATTTATTTGGCACTTGAGATGATTTATCTATTACACTGGTAGTGATGGTAGTGTTTTCCAACCATGTTACTCTGTTCCCGGCATCCGCAGCAGTTAGTATATCTATATCCCCATCCTCGTCCAGGTCCACCCCGAACACCGGCCAGGCACCTGTATAACCATTAAGTATTGAATTTGTATACCATTGTATAGGTGTGTTTCCATTATTTTCCCACCAGTTAACCCTATAAGCATTAGTAGCCGCACCGAATACATCCATATCATCATCCAGATCCAGGTCTGCTGCATCAACAGATAAAGCTCCTGAAAAGCTATTTGAAATTGTTTGTTTACTCCATTGTATAGGATCACCGCCATCATTTCGCCACCAGGCAATTGAACCGGGTATAGCACCGGCACCAATTATATCAGGATCTTGATCACCATCTAAATCACTAATTTGCACCCAATGAGCACCACCAAAGGTATTGTCTACCACTTGTTTATTCCATTGGACAGGATTAGTGCCACTATTAAACCAGATACTTATCTGATTCACACTTAAAGCAGCACCAATTAAATCATTATAACCATCCTCATTTATATCAAAACTTACTACAGATCTTGCACCGGTAAATTGATTGTCTACCACATTTTTTTCCCAGACTATGGATGATCCACCAGTGTTGCGATACCAGATTATTTCATTATCCCCTCCCGAGGCAGCAATGATATCAAGAAGTGTGTCTGCATCAACATATGCACTATGAACTTCGTGAGCTTGTGTTACATTAGCATCGATTATTTCTTTTTCCCAATTAACTGGTTCACCCCCGACATTTTTCCAGATCGCGACTTCATTGCCCTGCCATGACGCACACAAGATATCGATATCATTATCTGAATCAACATCAGCACCATCAACAAAAATTATCCCCGTTGCGTTCGCGTCAATCACATACTTCGTAAAATTAATTCCATTGTTGTATTCCGATTCCCACCAGGCAATCTGGTTACCGGAATTACCGGCTGCCAGAACATCCAGATCACCGTCTCCATCTAAATCGTAAGAACAAACTGAACAAGCTCCGTTAAAATTATTATCAATTTCGTTTTGAATAAAAAGACTTTGAGCGGAAACGCAGTAATTAATAACCACCAGAATTTGTATAATCTGAAAGAGAGTTTTTTTTATGTTTGAATAAAATTTCATTTTAAACCTCCTCTAACAATTATGAAAATTATTTGATAAGAATCATTTTTCTTGTTTGAATGTATGTCCCCGATCTTAATTGATAAAAATAAACTCCGCTTGTTAATTCAGTTGCATTAAACTCAACTTCATATGTTCCTGCCCTTTTTTCTTTGTTAACTAAAACAGCGATCTCATTTCCCAGCACATCGAAAACTTTAAGTGATACAAAACTTAGTTCAGAAACCGAAAAATTGATACGCGTTTGAGGATTAAAGGGATTTGGATAGTTCTGGTAAAGTTGAAATTCATTCGGAATTTCTACCGGGTTTTCATCATCAACATCGGTAATTAAATCGTAAACAACCTGTGCATCTACCCAGTACGGATTATATCCCAAGTCCCCAGTTTTCTGAGTATTGAAAAAAAAGTACAAACCATCGGGAGATATGTAAGGGGCAGCATCATCAACATCTGAATTGATTTCCGGTCCCAGATTAATAGGATCATTCCATGTTCCATCCTGATTTCGTGAGCTAATATATATATCGTGAAACCCGTATCCACCCGCTCTGTTAGATAAAAACAAAATGAATCTTTCTTCCGGATCTATGTACGGATTAAATTCATTATCTGAAGTATTTATCGGAGTCCCCAGTCCCTGGGACATTGTGTACTGCCCATTAACGTAAGTGGTTCTGTAAATATCCGGTGGATCTGCTCCATTATTTGCCCATATTTCAAAATAAATTGTTTTGTCGTTTGAAATTGAAAATTGCCAACCAGTACCTGAATTGGGCGGCAATGGAATATTCAAAGCTGAAGCCTGAGACCAGCCAGTGGGAGTGCGGGTAACATAGAAAATGAATCCTCCCGGTCTGTGAGATATAAAGTATAAGGTATCTCCACTCTCCGAAAACCAGGGATTGTTTTCGCCATAATTTAAATTCGCAAATGGTGGAATTTGTAATTGTGTCCATTGGGCATCCTCAACTTCAACAAACGCCAATTCAATTCTATTATCACTTGTTAAATACTTCGCAAAATACATTTCCATTAAATCAGGTGAGAAAACAGGATTACCATGCCAAAACCAATCTGAAGTAGCCAGAAGGGATGCTGAGGGAAATCTAACAGGTATCATTCCAGGCGGTTCCTGCCCAAAATACGGAAGACCTTGTGCAATTGAATTTGTACTTATCAACAACGTAATAACCACTGAATATATTTTTAAATGAGCAGTTAAACTTTTTAACATTTTATTATCCTGTTTTTATTTAAGAATTATCATTTTCTTTGTTTCATAATGATTGTTTGCTACTAGTTTATAAAAATAAATTCCGCTTGTTAATCCCACTGCATCAAATCCAACTTCATACGTTCCTGCCTTTTTTTCTTCATCAACTAATGTTGCAATCTCTTTTCCCAGCACATCAAAAACTTTAAGAGATACGAGACTTATTTCAGGAACAGAAAAATTTATACGCGTTTGAGGATTAAACGGATTTGGATAGTTCTGGTAAAGTTGAAATTCATTGGGGACATCTACTGGGTTTTCATTATCAACATCTGTGATTAAATCGTACACAACCTGTGCATCAACCCAGTATGGGTTGTATCCTAAATCTTCTGCTCTCCAATTTGTGAAAAAGAAGTATAAACCATCGGGAGAAATATATGGGGCTCCATCTTCCTCGTTAGAATTAATTCCGGGTCCGAGATTGACTGGATCGTTCCAGGTTCCGTTTAGATTTCTTGAACTCAGATATAGATCATGCATCCCGTAACCCCCGGGTCGGTTTGAAATAAATATTATAAATCGTTCGTCTGGATCTATATAGGGCCCAAATTCATTGTAATCTGAATTTACATGGTTACCTAAAGATTCAGGCATTGAATACTGACCACTTGAATAAATGGTTTTGTATAAATCAGGCGGGCTGCTACCATTTATATCAAATAGTGGCATGTAAATGGATTTATTTTTTGCAACCGAGAAATC